>CALWGA010000021.1 GCA_944377825.1 uncultured Clostridia bacterium
ACCTAGGCACAAACATTAACAACATCGTCTGCCTAAGCATAGACGGAGATGTAACGCAGAAAAAGCCAAACTTAAACTTTCTCGGTGTGCAGTTCACGATTAAGGTGACGGAGTATGCATGTGTTTAAAACAAAAGTTTCTTTTGTTCACCCTCAACTCTTCACTGAAAACCGCAGGTTTTCCTTCACTTTTCACTTTTTATAATTTTTCACTACAATATATGGTGTAGTATGTATTGCATACCACACTATATTTATTTTGAAAAACAAACGATTATTTATCTGTTATTTGGAAATAATAAAAGTATGAAAAAGTTATTGTTATGTTTTTTAAGTGCGATTTTGGTGTTTATGGTGGGGTGCGATAACCAAGGGCTTCAGTGCGCGCATCTTACTAATGCGACGCAAGGATTAAGCAGAACGTATGCGGTGCGAATGGTGCTGGATGAGGATAGTAGGGTGGAAGAAAGATATGTTGATTTGCAAATCAAATCTTCCGCCGACAATTTAACCTTGAATTTTGGAGAAGAGGGGCAGGATAGACAGGATATCATAATCACAAATGCGGACGAGTGGTATAACATCACGGTGCTACTTGCAAATTCAAATGGCGTAAGCGGAAACGAGACTTATGAAAAGTATGGTGAGAAGGGGAATATGACCTATATCTTCACAACAGAGGCGGACGCAACACTTACCTTTAGAGTTGTGGTGGGCGAAGCGGTGCAAAATGACGCTGGAACTGGGTATGTGCTGACATCAATCGAGAATATATCAAACGAACTTGAGATTAAGGCAATGGTGGAAGAATAAGTTTGTAAACTTTAAAATTGGCACAATGAATGATTGAGAACAATACAATAATTAAATGTAACTAGCCTAACAATCACTATATATGTTGCGTGATGTTGGTTGGTGAAATTCTTTTTCTTTTTTTCTAAACTTTTTTGTAAGGCATATAATTGTATTATACATTACACAAATAAATTATAAAACTCCACAAAATTTTATGAGCGATAAGGAAAGTTGATTAAATCGCTTTCCTTTTTTGTTATTTTAATGTATCATATATATAAGTGATATCTAGCAATATAGTTAAATAAAAGAGGTAAATATGTTATCAATTAAAAATCTATTTTTGAAATACACAAAGGAATACTATGCGCTAAATAACATCAATCTGGATGTGGCGGTCGGCGAAAGTGTGGCGCTTATTGGCGAGCAGAACAGCGGTAAGACAAGCCTTTTGAGAGTGATTGCAAAACTTGAAAATTTTGACAGTGGCGAAATATATATTAATAAGATACCACTTAAAAAGGTCGATTTTAAAACAGATGTCAGTGTGGGATATGTGCCATATTGCCCTGTGTTTTTGGAGAATAAGACGGTTTACGAGAATTTTAAGTATATTTTGCTCAAAAAGGGCGTGAAAGAGGCGGAAGCAGAAAAACTTATCAACAACGCCATAATCGAATTTTCGATTGAAAGATTAAGAGATGTTAAACTGAAAAATATTAGAATTGAGGACAAATATATTCTGTCGTTAATTCGCCTATCTTTTAGGCCGATTGATTTACTGCTTGTCGACAACATCTTCGACGAAATTTCAGGAGCGTATATAGACGCGATTCTCAGTATGATTAAAAGATTGAAAACTCAAAATACCACACTTATTCTGGCTACAACTAGGCCAGAGATTGCGGATAAAATTTGCAGGCGAAAAGTGTTTTTTGAGAATGGTTGCATAGTGGACGATTAAAATTTAATATCCATATTTATATAGACAAACTACATTTCATCGATGTAGTTTTGTTTTATTATTTTTTCCTTTGGTTTATCTTTATTTGTATCATTTTTGGAAATGCTGTTCATGATTTGCGACAGCATTTCGTTTTTATTTAGATTTGCCTTGCCAAGTAGGAGTGGGAGCAAGTCATTTATGTTTTTATTTGCAAACAGGTTTCCAAAGTTACCAAAATTGTTAGAATTTGACGAGTTAGAGGTGCTGTTCGCATTATCTTGCGATCTCGCCGACTCTTCGCTTATTTTGCCGTCTTTCATTATTATACCTTTAGGGTAGTAACTAAAATTATCCATATATTATTTATATGTTGTTTATTTAAGAAATTGTGTAAAAAATGAAAATTTCAACATATATTGTAACAAAGAGGTGTTATGAAATTAAGTGATTTTGCAAAAACTGAGCCGTTTGAGGATAAAAAGATAGACGAGGATGTCAAAGAGGATTTGAACAAAAAGTATGACGAACTCAAAGATTTACCGCATGACGAACTGCTAAACCGATTGAGAGATGAAATTAAGTGGCAAAAGGTGAGCGGTGAGTTTGATTATGACTCGCTTATTTCCTCTTTAAATGCAATTAGGATGTATCTGCCGAACGGCGCATATGAGAATATGATAAGGATAATTGACGAGATAAATGGAAAAGATTGACAATAGACTTTTTGGACTGATTTCCTGCCTAAGTCAGGGAAATAGGGTGGGTTGCTTCGTCTATTACAACGATAAGGCACGCCTATTTAACTTTTTAAAAAGAAACAATATACATATCATTAATGAATACTTATTCATTAAGGCTTTTTATTGTAAGGCGACCAAGGAGGAGATTTTGGCGCTGTCTAAACTTAATATGGTGGAATATATTTCTTCGCTCACTGTTGCAAGTTATCAAATGAAGATAGCAAAGGAAATTTTAAAGACGCACGAATTTAACCTGACTGGCAAGGGCGTTGGGGTGGCTTTCATCGACACTGGAATTGCACCACATTGTGACTTTATGCTGACGGACAATCGCGTAAGAGTTTTCAAAGATTTTGTGAAAAATAAAAAGAATTTTTATGACGATAATGGACATGGGACGTTTGTCTGTGGAGTGTGTGCGGGCGGTGGGTATTTGTCTAATTTCAAATATTGTGGGGTGGCGCCACGTGCCGACCTATATGTTTTGAAGGCGCTGAGTGAAACTGGCGAAGCCACTGCGAACAAGATATTGGATGCGATGGAGTGGATATATGACAATCACGAAAAGTTTAACATCAAAGTTGTGTGTATGAGTTTTGGAAGTGAGCCGATAGGATATAATGACCCTATCATGCAAGGGGCGAATGCACTATGGCGCGACGGCGTTGTGGTGGTGGCAGCCGCTGGCAATAGTGGACCAAATGAGAGCACGATTAAGTCGCCAGGAATAAGCCCTGAAATTATCACGGTGGGCGGATTTGATGACAATAGATTTGACGAAGAAACTTTTAATAAGGACTTTTTTGAAATGGCAACTTTCTCTTCCCGAGGCCCAGCGTTAAGGCACTATAAACCTGACGTCGTTGCGCCGAGTGTAGACATAATTTCGTGTGGCAGAAAAAATTTCTACACTAAACTCAGTGGCACAAGTGTGGCAACTCCTATGATTGCAGGCGTGGTCTGTTTGATGTTTGAGCGCTTTCCAAAGCTGAAACCAAATGAGGCAAAGTTTAGACTGCTTAGAGGTTGCCAAAGCATAGGTTTTGATGCAAACAGTGAAGGCTATGGCGTTCCAAATCTTGCCAGAATTTTAAGATGATTAAAATAAATTCAAGCAAAATAATTATAATCACTAATTATGTTAGACTTGATTTCCGATAAAACAAAATATGAGTTTATTATTTCTCATATTTTTTAATTAAATCTAAAATCATGGAATTTGCCTTTATATTTTCAATTTTTTTTGAATTTTTGCTATTTTTTTGCGAATTTTTAATTAATTTTAATAAATTTTCTTTAATTTTTTCATAGCATGCATTTTCTTCTTCAAGGCAAACTCCGAAGCCTTTTTTTTCAAAATATTTTGCATTTTCAATCTGGTCGCCACGCGAAATCTTTTTTGACAAGGGTGTTAACAGCATAGGCAGGTTCAAAACTTTTAACTCGTTTATCACGCCACTTCCTGCGCGAGAGAGAACGACATCACTTGAAGCATAAAAGTCTTCAATGTGGTCAGTGAAAGGAACGCCGAAATAGTTTGAGTGTTCCATCTTTTTTCCGCTCTTTCCGTAGATGTGTAGAATATAAAAATCTTTTGTTAAATCTTCGATGTTGTCATACACCAAGTCGTTCAAAAACTTTGCGCCACTGCTTCCGCCAAGCACCAAAAGGCATGGCTTATCACTTTTGATATCCAACTTTTTTCCGTGCAATATTTTTTCTCGTATCGGCTGACCAGTGTGGATGCATTTTTTATTTTTCGCAGTCTCATCAAAAGTTGTGCACATGACATCGCAATATTTTAAAATGATTTTATTTGCAAGTCCGAAACTTAAATCGCTTTCGTGACTGATGACTGGAATTTTTAGTTTATGAGCGGAAATGACCACAGGCACAGACACAAAACCGCCTTTTGAAAAGACGATGTTGGCGTCAACTTTTTCCATCTCTTTTTTCGTTTGCTTGATAGACGATAAAAGTTTAAATGGAATGAAAAGGTTTTTTATCGTCAGTTTTCGTTCAAGTTTCACAGTGGGTATTTCATGATAAGTGATAGTTGGATAATTTTTTAAAATCTCCTTTTCCATGCCACCACTTCCAAAGTAATAAATTTCATAATCTCGTAGTCCGTCGATAAGAGCGAGCGCTGGATAGACATGCCCAGCCGTTCCACCACCAGTTAAAATAATCTTTTTCATATAACCTCTAAATTAGTTTGTTGCTTATAGTAATTTTTATGAATAATGCTCTTAAATTTGTTATAAAATTTCATCTTATTTAAATAAAAATTTTATTAAATTTGGTTAAAATTTGATTGTGATAATTGATAATTTCTATGGATAATCATGCATAAAAGATAATATTTATACGCGTAAATTTTGGCGGCTTCGAAAAACTAAAAATTGAAAGAAAGCATAAATTCTTCGAAAAATATCTAAAATCATTTTTTAATTTTTTCATTTTTGTGATATAATCTATTAGGATATTATTCAAAATTTTGATTTTTGATAATTGAATTTTTAATTTACATATTAATGGAGTTTGAAATGGCAGAAAAAAAATATGAGTCTAAAGATATTGTCGTTCTCGACGGACTGGAGGCTGTTAGACTTCGACCTGGAATGTATATCGGCACGACGAGTTCGCGCGGATATCATCATATTCTTTGGGAAATTGTCGATAACGCCATTGATGAGATAAGCAACGGCTATGGCGACACGATTAAAATCATACTCAATAAGGACGGCAGTGCCACAGTGAGCGATAATGGGCGTGGTATTCCAGTGGACATGCATCCAACACTTAAGAAAAGTGGTGTTGAAGTGGTCTACACAACTTTGCATGCTGGCGGAAAATTCGATAACGAAAACTACAAATTCTCTGGCGGACTCCACGGCGTTGGTGCGTCGGTCACGAATGCGCTCTCAAGATGGTGCAAGGTGACTGTTTGCAAAAACGGCAAAAAATATTTTATCGAATTTCATTCGTATAAAGATGAAAATGGCAAAATTCACAGCGGTGTTCCAGTTGCACCACTAAAAGAGATTGGAACGAGCAAGGAAACAGGCACCACTGTCACATTTTTGCCGGATGACAGGGTGTTTGGCGAACAAAAATTCAACTTAGAGGCAATCATAAGGCGCTCAAGAGAACTTGCGTTTTTGAACAAGGGACTCAAGATTGAGATTTATGACGAGATAACAGGTGAGGACTATAAATTTCACTACGAGGGCGGAATTTCCGATTTTGCACTATACCTTGTTGAAGGTAAAACCTCACTTTTTAAAACTCCGATTTATTTCAGTGCAGAGAGCAAGATTTTGCAACTTGAGGTGAGCATAATCTACACCGACTCCTACACAGAAAACACCTTTTCCTTTGTCAATAACATTCCAACCACAGAGGGTGGCATGCACGAGACTGGGTTTAAGTCGGCGTTCACTAAGGTTTTCAACGACTATGCGCGAAACAATGGTTTTTTAAAGGATAAAGAGGCTAACCTTTTAGGCGAAGATTTCCGCGAAGGATTGACCTCAATTATCAATGTTAAGATGAACAACGTTCAGTTTGAAGGTCAGACAAAGACTAAACTTGGCAACATTGAGGCTAAAACTGAGGTTGAAAACTTGACACTTAGAGAACTTAGTCGCATACTTGACGATAAGAAAAATGCCACGATTGCTGAGATTATCATAAATAAGGCGAAAAATGCGGCGAAGGTTAGACTGGCAGCGAAAAAGGCTAAAGAACTTACGCGCGCAAAGGCGAACGCTGAGAACTTTAACCTTGTCGGTAAACTTGCCTCATGCTCGTCGAGAAACAGAGAGAAGAACGAACTCTTTATCGTTGAGGGCGATTCGGCAGGAGGTTCAGCAAAGCAAGGACGCGACAGGTCTTTTCAGGCGATACTTCCACTTCGTGGTAAGCCGTTGAATGCCGAGAAAAAGCGTGTTGACCAAGTGCTTGCAAATGAGGAGATTAGAACGATTATCTCCGCGCTTGACACTGGCTTTGGCGAAGACTTTGACCTTTCAAGTTTGAAGTATAACAAGGTCATCATCCTATCCGATGCCGACCAAGACGGCGCGCACATCAGGGCGATACTTTTAACCTTTTTCTTTAGATATATGCGACCACTCATCACTGACGGACATGTGTTCATCGGACTTCCACCGCTTTACAAGGTGTATAAAAAGGACTATGAAAAATATGTCTACAGCGATGCGGAATTGCCTAGCGCGGTTAAGGCGGTTGGAAAGGGATATATGATTCAAAGATATAAAGGTCTTGGCGAGATGAACCCTGAGCAACTTTGGGAGACCACTATGGACCCAGAAAAACGCACGCTTATACAAGTGACAATCGACGACGCGGCGGAAGCGGAAAAACTTATCACCACGCTTATGGGCGATGCGATTGAGGACAGAAAGGCGTATATCAATGAGCACGCCAACTTCGACAGAGAAGATACTTTTATGAAAGACTACAGCAAGATTTGATGAGGACGCATGGACGATAGAGATAACGAGCAGGAACTTAATAAACCGATTGAGGGGCAGATGTGTTACGACGAACTCCTACTTCCCGAAGAAGAAAAGGAGGAAGAAGAACCTGCGCCTGTCGTTTTGGATGGTCAAATGGATATTTGGTCGCTTGAAAAACATGAAGATTTGAAAGAAGCCCCAAAAGTTGAGCAAGAAAGCGACGCGAAAAAAGAAGATATCTCTACTCATAAGGAAAAATCAAATGAAGAAAAAAGCAAGCAAAAAAGTTTAGAAGAAAACATTGAAGGTGCTGTGGTGAAAACTCAAGATAGAGAATATGAAGAGAAACAAACAAAAAGAGTTTTAAATAAGGTTAATATTCCAAAGAAAAAAGAAGAAATTTTAGAAGAAAATAAACCACTTGTTGATAAGGCGGGCAGTTTTGAAAGCAAAGAAGAGAGCATACAAAATCATGAAAAGATAACTGAGAGCGAGAAAAATGATATAGAAATGGATGCTTCATTAAGCGAAGAAAATGGCGAAGGAATTGCTACTGAAAGCGAAGAAGAAAATGTTAAAAGTGAAGAAAGCGTTTTAGATGAAGATGTTGCCGAAAATGAAATTATAGAAGAAACTCACAAAGAAAATGCTACAATAGGCGAAGAAAGTGATGTAGACGAAAAACTTACTGAAAGCGAGAACACTGACGAAGAGAGCGAAGATGTTGAGGAAATTTCGGATGAGGCGATAAAACTTCATGAGAAATACGAAGAAAGTTTAAAAAAGGTCGAAAGAAGAGAGAAAGTTATGGAAGAAAAAAGTTTTTATGGAGATGGAGGAAGCGGAGTTATATCGAAGAACCTAAGCGATGTTCTTCGCGACTCTATGATTCCTTACACAGAGCATGTTGTTATGGACAGAGCACTTCCAAGAGTGGAGGACGGACTTAAACCTGTTCAAAGACGTATCCTTTATTCCATGATGGAGTTAGGACTGACGCCAGACAAGCCATATAGAAAATCGGCAAGAATTGTCGGCGACTGCATGGGTAAATATCATCCACACGGCGACTCTTCGGTGTATGACGCTATGGTGCGTATGTCGCAAGATTTCATTTTGCGTGCGCCACTTGTGGACGGACACGGAAACTTTGGTTCAGTTGACGGCGACAGCGCTGCTGCTATGCGTTACACTGAGGCAAGGATGACTCCGCTTGCACTGGAACTACTGCGCGACCTTGAGAAAGACACGGTTAGGTGGAGTTTGAACTTTGACGACACCTTGAAAGAGCCAGACATCTTGCCAGGGCGTTTTCCAAATCTACTTGTCAATGGCGCGTCCGGCATTGCGGTTGGTGTTGCCACAAATATTCCGCCACATAATTTGGGCGAGGTCATCGACGGCGTGGTGGCATACATCAACAAACCAAATATTTTGCTTGACGAGATGATGAAGATAATTAAAGGTCCAGATTTTCCAACAGGTGGAGAACTTATCTTTGGCGACGGACTTAGAAGCGCGTATGAAACAGGCAAGGGCAAGATAACCATACGTGCAAAGGTGGGGATTGAGCAAAACGGCGACAAGCAAAGTTTGGTCATAACGGAACTGCCATATCAGGTCAACAAGTCACTCCTTCTTCAAAAGATTGCCGAACTTAAGGAGAAGAATAAGGACAAACTCCAGGATATCAGCGAAATTCGTGACGAAAGCGATAGGTCAGGTATGCGCGCCATCATCCGCCTTAAGAAGGACGCAAACGCCAAGAAAATTCTGGCATATCTCTACCAAAACACGAATATGCAACTTTCATATGCTATCAACATGGTGGCAATCGCAGGCGGAAAGCCAAAGCAAATGGGCTTAATGGAGATAATCTCATATTACACCGCCTTCCAGCGCGATGTTATTGTGCGTAGAACTAAGTATGATTTGGACATCGCCAAAGACCGCGCGCATATTGTGGAGGGACTTTTGATTGCCATTAAAAACATTGACGCGGTTATCAAAATCATCAAAACCTCAGCAAGCGTTTCCGAGGCAAAGACGAGACTTCGCGCTAAATTCAACCTAAGCGAAAAACAGGCACAGGCAATTCTTGATATGCGCTTGTCGAGGCTTGTCAACTTGGAGGTCACAAAACTCCAGCAGGAACTCAAGGACTTGAAAGAGAAGATTAAGGAATACGAGGCAATTTTGGCGTCCAAAAAGCGTCAACTTGAAGTGGTTAAAACGGAAATTCTTGAGATTAAGCGTCGATTTAACAGTCCGCGTCGAAGCTACGAAAATAAGAGTGACGACATAGTTTTGAAGAAACTTGACGAAGAAGAAATGGTGGTAAATAAGGAATACTATCTTCTTCTCACTGCTGGCAAGACCATCAAAAAGGTCAATATGTCAAGTTACATGAAATCGACAAGAACGATTGGCGATAGTTCCACGCTCTTTGATATTGTCACTCAAAAACTTAAAGTCAAATCGACCGACCAAGTGTTGATATTGACAGAACGAGGTAATTGTGTGAAGGTGAATGTTGCTCAAATTGCCGAGTGTAAGTGGCGTGACAAGGGCGTGACGCTTAAGCAGATTGATAGAAATGTCGACATTATGGAAACGCCAGTGAGCATCGTGCCAGTTTCAAGCCAAGAGATAATCTTGATGACCAAAAAAGGTATGATTAAACGCATGAAAAATGAGGACGCGGTTATCACTAAGTCCTATTATCAAGTGCTTAAGGTGGCTGAGGATGATGTTTTAATCAATGCCGAACTTGACGAGAAAGGAAAGAACATTTTGATGTTTACAAATCATGGCTACACCGTCAACTTTGATAAGAGCGAAGTGCCTCTTCAAGGGCGTATCTCTGGCGGTGTGATGGGCGTGAATTTAGAGAAAGACGACTATGTTGTTTATGCAGGGCAAAACCGATTCGACAGCGTTATTGTGATAACCGACAATGGCTTTGTGAAGAGACTGTCGACTGTGCAAATTCCAACTTGTGCAAGATACCGTAAGGGTGTGAAATATTGCAATTTCTCAAATGGCGGAAAGGGCGTTTTGTATGTTGGCGGAACAGAGCAGGCTGTCATCGACCTAGGATTGAAATTTAAAATTATCGAAGCGAAGAAAGTTAAAATATCAAATGACCGACTGGCAAGCGGAACGCAAGAGGTCAAAGAAAAAGTGATTGACGTCTATAGTTTTGTTGATTAAAAACATTATCTATTATGAAGAATATATAAAATAAGGCTTATATAAAAGGAACATATTGAAAACATCCGTAAGTTTTTGGGAGTTGGTTCGTCAATATGTTCTTTTTTAATTTGCAAATTCGAAATATTATTCTAACTAGGCAAAATGTTTTTGTTCTATTCCAAATATGTTAAAAATATATTAAAGTAAGTATTTCGACAAAAAAAGTAAAAGAAAAACAAAAGTAGGTAATTTTCTTTTAGTTGAAAGACTAATTTAATTGTAAAATAAAAGCGAGGTTTGCAAATGCATTTCTGTGTTATCAAATCTAGGTCCATTAAAATTTTCACTATCATGCTTCTTGTTGTTATCTTGCTTGCTCTGTCCATAAATGGCTCAACATCCGCACAAGTCTTTTTTGGCTATGCTCCAAGGAAGGTGCCAATTTACAGCGTCGCCACTGAAGAGAAAAAAGTTGCTATCTCTTTCGACGCTGCGTGGGGTGTGGATAAAACGGAAGAAATTCTCGCGATACTCGACGAATTCGATGTCAACGCCACCTTCTTCCTTGTTGGCTTTTGGGTGGATGACTACACCGATATGGTCAAAAAGATTGACGGGGCTGGTTGTGAGATTGGCACGCATTCAAACACGCATCCTGACATGGTCAAACTTGACAAAGAGAGCGTCAAAGAGGAACTTTCCACCTCGATTGAAAAGATTAAGGCGGTAACTGGAAAGGAAGTCACGCTCTTTCGTGCGCCGTTTGGCTCGTATAACAATCAACTTCTCGACACTGCCGAAGAACTCGGCCTGAAAACAATACAGTGGGATGTTGACACGCTGGACTGGAAAGGGCTTTCGGCGTCTGAGATTAATAACAGGGTGCTTAGTAAGGTGCAAAATGGTTCAATCATACTCATGCATAACAACAGCGATAATGTTTTGGACGGTTTAAGATTAATTTTGACCACGCTCAAGAATAAATCTTACGAGGTTTGCAGTATTGGCGAATTAATCTATCAAGATAATTACACGGTCGATAGAAATGGAGTGCAACACTCAAATTAAAGGAGAAATAATATTATGGAAACAAACGAAATTTCAAACACGGCAACACTTGCGGGAAAAATTAAAACCGCACCAGTTGTATCTCATCAAATCATGGGAGAAAATTTTTTAGATTTTGAACTTGAGGTGGAGCGTCTTTCAAAAACTGTGGACACGATTCCTGTCACTATCAGCGAAAGAACGGAAAATGCTGGCTCACTCAAGGTCGGCGACAGCGTGATTATGCACGGACAATATCGAAGTCACAACAAAAACGAAAACGAGAAAAATAGGCTGATTCTTCACTTTTTTGCGAAGGATGTTGAAGAGGCTAAGGAAAATGAGCAAGTAAACGATGTTAAACTTGTGGGGTATATCTGCAAACCGCCAGTTTATCGCAAAACACCATTTGAAAGGGAAATTTGCGATGTGCTACTTGCTGTGAACCGCACAACAAGTTATCACCGCTCAGACTATATTCCTTGCATCTTTTGGGGACATAACGCGCGCTTTGTTGCAAATTTAGATGTTGGCACAAAACTTGAAGTGACAGGCAGAATTCAGTCGCGTAACTACACAAAGGCGCAAGAAGACGGCTCATTGGAAGAGAAAACCGCCTACGAAGTCTCCTGCCAAAGCGTAGCATTACTTGAAAATACTTTAAAGAAAGTGAATGAAGAAAAGATAATTTAAATTGATTTATAATTTTAATATTTGCATAAAAAAGACATTTTTAATTTAATGTCTTTTATCTATTTTGTCAAAAATTCCCAGAGCATAGAGTTGTCGGGAACGAGGATTTTATTGATTGGTTCGCAGGCGTCTAAGGATTTCAAAAGCACATAGGTGTTTTTGTTATCTTCTTCTTGCATTATTAGTGGTTTTAAATATTTTGCATAAAGCAAGATTTCATATTTAAGCGCTGAGTTTATAATATAGTCAACGGTTGTTTTAAAAGGTTTAATATATAGGTCTTCGCTTTCCAAAGTATGTTTCCAGGTTTTAAAGGTCTGCTCTATGCTCGCTCCGCGCTTATAATAGTCGCGCAAACTCCTTCTCATTAAGCGCAGTTGTTTGGCGTCCAGAACAAGTTTATTATTTAAGTAAAAATCTACACTTGGCGAGATATATATTTTGTAACCTATATTTTTATTTTCGGTTATTGTGAATAAATCTGGGTTGAGGGCGTGCAAGCCTTCAATGATAAGCATGGTGTTTTCATTAATTTCCACTGATTGTTTAAAGTCTTCTGGGCGATTTTTGACGAAGTTATATATCGGCATATCTGCTTTTTGATAACGGAAAAGGTCTTTGATAAAACTATTGAAGCCGTCCACATCAATGGTGGCAAAACTATCGTAATCAAGCGAACCATCCCTGAGCACCTTTCGTTCGCTTAGTGGCACCAGAAAGTTGTCGAGAGATATGGAGATTGAATTATAGCCGAGTTGCTTGAGTCGGTCCATGATAATCTTTGAGGTGGTGGTTTTGCCAGCAGAGGTTGGACCGCAAAGTAAAATTATCTTCTTTTTTGAGGAGATAAAATCTTCCACAAGTTCTCTGACCTGTGCGTGATATTTTTCTTCCTCTTCTGTGATAAAGTTCTCTAAATCCGTTACGGCTCTATGGTTGATATTTTCAATGCTTTCCTTTTCTCTAAGTAAGATGTTAGGGTTATTTAAAAAGTCCTGTCTTTTCATATTTTCTCCAATTTCCATATAAGGATATCATAAAATGACCTATAAAGGCAAATTATCAAGGCGATTTTGTAAATTTTTTTGATTTAAAAACTTAACAACTATAAAATATCCAATTTAATTTCAAATAAATATTTTGTTGAATTTTATCTATTTTTGCCATAGTGACCTAATTTCGTTTTAATAATATTAAAATGATTTTAAAGGAGTTTGTTATGGACAATTTTAAAGTTAAGCGTGACAGCAAATCTGTTGTTGAAGGCGACATTTTTTATGATTTATCTAGCGACTATGATAGCGGTTTTAATTATTCAAAAGAAGCCTTAGAGTGTGGAGCGCTTAAGGTTGTGACAAATAGAAACTATCCGCTTGATAAACTTGAAATTGTTGAGGATGCGAGAAAAGAATTTGGAAAGGTTTGCGCGAAAGAATATGGCTATCCTGCAAAGGACCTTAGGATAATCGGCATAACTGGCACAAACGGAAAGACCACTTGTACACATATTTTGTATGAGATTTTGAAAGGGCTTAATCACAAAGTTGCCAGAGTCGGCACGATGGGCGTGCATTATGATGACATCGACAAAGACTACGACATGACAACTCCAGACGCAGATATTCTGCAGAGAGAATTTTACGAGATGAAAAAGCGCGGAATTGAATTTGTTGTCATGGAGGTTTCGGCTCATGCGATAAGTCAAAAGCGAATAGAGGAAATTCCGTTTGAGGTGGGCGTTTTGACGAATATAACGCAGGACCACTTGGACTATTTCGGCACTATGGAAAAATACGCCGAGTGCAAACTTTCCTTTTTCGACAAGAAATATGTTAAAAGTGCGGTTGTGAATATCGACGATAAATATGCTCTTCCTTTATTTAAAGACAGCAAAGTGCCAACCATCTATTACGGCATCAAAAATCCTGCCGATGTCTTTGCTGTAAACGTCGACTGCGAGGCGAATGGAAGCAAGTTTTTTTGCAATCTCTTCGATGAGGTCTATGATGTAAAAACCAAGTTGGTTGGAGAATACAATGTTATGAATGTGCTGGCGTGCTTATCAGTCTGCGCAAATTTAGGCTTAGATATGAAAAAGGTGTGCGAAAAATTGAAAACGATAAATCCAGTGGAAGGGCGCTTTAATGTGATAAACATTAATGGTAAAAATTTGATTATAGATTTTGCTCATACGCCTGACGGCTTGGAAAAAGTCTTGATGACGGCAAGAAAATTATCTCCAAAACGCCTATACTGCATTTTTGGTTGCGGCGGCAATCGCGATGTTGACAAAAGGCACAAAATGGGCACTATCGCTGAAAAATACGCCGATTATATCTGTCTGACCGACGATAATCCGCGCCTTGAAGATGAGAATTTGATTATTCGCGACATTGAAAAGGGCATGGAACGACCGCATATGGTGGAAACGGACAGGGCAAAGGCGATTGAAAAGGTGTTTAAACTAATGCAGAGCGGAGACGCCGTGGTCATCGCTGGTAAGGGCGCGGAAAAATACCAAATCATCGGAACGCAAAAGGTCGATTATAGCGACTTTAATGTGGTGTATAGTTTGTTAAAAAACGAAAAAACTAAGGAGGAATATGGAAATTAAATATATCCTCTGTGCGCTTATAACATTTATGTTCGCTTGCCTTTTAGCGCCCTTCGTTATTCAAACCTGCAAAAAATTAAAGGCTGGGCAGAACATACTTCACTATGTGGACAAGCATATGGCAAAACAAGGCACGCCGACGATGGGTGGCTTCATCTTTCTTATTCCACTTATTATAGGTCTATTGTTTTTAATGCCAGAAAATAGGTTTCCAGCGCTCTTTCTTATAATTGTGACGCTGTCATATGCGCTCCTTGGTTTTTTGGACGATTTTCTCAAAATTCACTATCACCGCAACGAAGGGTTGAAGCCATATCAAAAAATTATCGGTCAGTTTGGGCTGGCTCTTATTGTCAGCCTTTATGTCTATTTTTCAGGTAACACCACGCTGAATTTTTTTGGACTCACGTTTGATATTGACTGGTTTGTCATTCCTCTTGTCATTTTGGTTCTTATCGCCACAACAAACAGCGTTAATCTCACGGACGGACTCGACGGACTTGCAGGTGGTGTGAGTTTTTCGTATGTTCTCATTTTTGGGCTGATTTTGACACTACTACCTAATCAAACAAATTTGGCGATGATGTGTTTTGCTCTCTGTGGAGCGCTTGCTGGCTTTCTCATTTACAATGTATTTCCCGCCAAAATCTTTATGGGCGACACTGGCTCGCTTGCGCTTGGCGGTTTTATTGGCACGATTGCGGTGCTCGCAGGGCTCGAACTAATTTTGCCGATAATGGGAATAATGTTTGTGCTGTCGGCGCTCTCTGACATCATCCAAGTTTTGCACTATAAACGCACGAAAAAGCGTGTGTTTTTAATGGCGCCACTTCATCATCATTTTGAGCAAAAAGGTGTGCATGAAGTTCGAATTTTCCTCATATATATAAGTATAACAAGGGTTGTTTCGCTT
>CALWGA010000022.1 GCA_944377825.1 uncultured Clostridia bacterium
TTCTTGTTCGTCCACTGTCACCTTAACTTTATCTTCGTTTGTGACAAGTGTTTTAACCAAGAGTTCAAGTAACTTTTGCATTTATTTCTCCTTATTTATTTTCTTGACTTATAACGCCACTCTTAACTAAAATTGACTTTGCAGTTTCAGTTGGAAGAGCACCATTTTTGAGCCACTTTGTTGCTTTTTCGTTATCAATCTTAATCTCTGCTGGATTTGTGAGAGGATTGTAAGTTCCAAGAATGTCGATGAATTTGCCATCTCTTGGGCTCTTAGAATCCGCAACAACAACACGATAGAATGGTGACTTTTTATCTCCAAGTCTTGTCAATCTAATTTTAACAGCCATTTTCTTTCTCCTTTTAATTAAATTCATTAGTTTTAAAAATTCAAAAAATGCACTAAAAATTCAATTATTTTTGATTTTTTTGCTATTTTTAATTCATTTTTTATATTTTTAAAACTTTTTATATATAAACTGACTTTCGCCAGAATATACCGAACATTTAATTATTTTGTGATTATTAATATTTGAACTATTAATTTTTTATTATTTTTTCGATTATTTTTTGTATTTTCGTTTTTGCAAGTTTAATTTTTTATTTAATATATTTTGTTTTTTTAATGACTAAAACAGCCCGCGAAGTCCACGCTTGTTTTTGAGTTGCTTCATCATCTCTTTTGACTGCTCAAACTGCTTTAAAAGTTGGTTGACTTGTTGTATGCTTGTGCCACTGCCATCGGCAATGCGTTTACGCCTTGAAGCCTTGATGATGTCTGGGTTCAAACGCTCTTCCTTAGTCATACTTTGAATGATTGCCTTGTTGACTGCAAGTTGGCTTTCGTCAATATTGACGCCCTTAAGTTTGTTGCCTACGCCTGGTATCATTCGCACGATGTCGTTAAGACTGCCCATTTTTTTAAGGTTTTCCATCTGCACAAGGTAGTCCTCAAAGGTGAAAGAGTTTTCGCGGAATTTTTCTTCCAACTTTCTCGCCTCTTCTTCGCTGACAGCCTCTTGCGCCTTTTCGATTAGTGATAGCACATCTCCCATACCTAATATTCGTGAAGC
This sequence comes from uncultured Clostridia bacterium, assembly GCA_944377825.1. Taxonomy (GTDB): domain Bacteria; phylum Bacillota; class Clostridia; order Christensenellales; family UBA1242; genus Caccovivens. Next base: position 1,073 of record CALWGA010000022.1, read on the forward strand.
AATTCTATCTGGGTGAAAGGGTTCGATATCTCCAATCTTTTCGCCAACACCAGAAAATTTGATAGGTTTGCCTGTGATTGCCTTTATGGAAAGCGCCGCACCGCCACGCGTGTCGCCGTCAAGTTTGGTGAGAATAACACCGCTGATGTCTAGGTCCTTATTAAAACTTTCGCTAATCGTCACAGCGTCTTGACCAGTCATGGCGTCAACGACAAGAAGAATCTCCTGAGGTTTGACCTCACTTTTGATGTTTTTAAGTTCGTTCATCAACTCTTCGTTTATGTGAAGTCTGCCTGCCGTGTCGAAGATGATCACATCAAAACCCTGCTTCTTTGCATGCTCCACCGCTTGCTTTGCCGTTTTGACTGGATTTTGTGTGCCACGCTCAAAAACCTCACAGTTCGCTTGCTTGCCAACCACTTGAAGTTGATTGATGGCGGCAGGTCTATAGATATCGCACGCCACAAGAAGCACCTTTCTGCCACTTTTTTTTAAATACGCGCCAAGTTTTCCGCACATTGTGGTCTTACCAGCGCCTTGAAGCCCGCACATCATGATAACGGTTGGATTGGACGAAAGGTTAAGTTTCTGATCAGTGCTACTCATAAGAGCGGTGAGTTCGTCTCTCACAATTTTAATCACCATCTGCCCCGGCGTCAAACTTTTCATCACCTCTTCGCCAAGTGCCTTTTGTGAAACGGAATTGACGAAGTTCTTAGCAACGATGTAGTTGACATCGGCTTCTAAGAGTGCAATTCTAACTTCACGCATCGCCTCTTTGATTTCAAGTTCAGTGAGTTTTCCGCGTTTTGTTAGTTTAGAAAAGATGTGATTAAATTTCTCTTGTAGGCTAGAAAATAATGCCATTAAATTTCTCCTATAATTTCTTCAACTTTTAATTTTATCTCTTTTAAATTGTTTATTTTTCTTATTTCTTCAAGTTTTTTCAATATTTTTTCTTTTTTTTGGCAATTTTTAAGATTATTTTCATAATAATCCAACTTTTCGCATGATTTTGTTATGGCATCTTTAACTGCCTGACGCGAAATTCCGCGCTCCGCTGAAATCTCGGCAAGCGTCATATTGTAATCAAAATATAGACGCATTAAGTTTTGCCTATCCTCGCTTAGTAGCGCCGAATACTCTTCAAAAAGTTTGCCATATCTCACAAAATCATTAAGTTTTAACTTTGCCATACTTTCAACATTTGTAAAGTGATTTTGCTTTACATTTTGTATTATATCATCTAAAACTTTATTTGTCAACACTTTTGCATAATTTTAGACTTAAATTTTCATTCAAAAAGTTTGCTACAACCATATTGATTTCAAATTGATTATTTATCAATATTAATTTCTAGTCTAAATAAGTCGTTTAAACTTAAAACTCTTCCGTCTTTTACGGCAAAAGATTGAGAATGTAGTAGTCAGCAAATTTAAAATATTTTGGCAATAGATAAAACTTTCCGTCATCTTCCACAATCTCACCTTCTTTTAAAAATTTTCTGTAACTTTCACTCTTTTGAATATCATAGCCTAAATTCTTCAATATGGAAATATCGACACCTAGACAGCATCGAAGCCCAAGCATGATTCTCTCTTCAATCTCCATAGCATTTGTGATTTTTTCTTCCTTTTGCTCACGTTTATAGTAGCCTTGAAGCGTGTCAGCGTTTGCCATGCGTTTATGCGACAAAAAAGAATGCGCCGAAACCCCAAAGCCGACATACTCGCCATAGTTCCAATAGTTTAGGTTGTGTTTGCTTTCATAGCCAGTAAGCGCAAAATTGCTAATCTCATATTGTTTAAAACTACGCTTTTTTAAAAATTTAACAAGTTTATCATAACTCTTTGCCATGCCGTTTTCGTCAAGCGGTCGATATTTTTTATCTCGCACATCATTAAAAAGTTTGGTGTTTTCGTGGATTTCAAGCATATATGAAGAGATATGTTTGACATTAAGTTTAATTAACTCTTTTGCATATTTCGTCACGCTTTTTTCGCCACTTAGTCCTAAGATTAGGTCGGCGGAAATGTTGTCAAAATACTTTTTTATGAGTTTTAATTTTTCTATTGCCTCTTCCTTGGTGTGAAGCCTGCCGATAGATTTGAGCGTTTTATTTGAAAGCGACTGCACACCAACACTTATTCTATTTACACCAACCTCCTTATACGCCCTTAACTTTTCTTCATCCACCGAATTTGGATTGACTTCGATGGTGATTTCAACGTTTTCAACAATATCAAATTTCTCTCTAAGTTTAGAAAATATCGCAAAAATCTCGTCTTTCGTCAAAAGAGAAGGTGTGCCACCACCAATATAGACTGTTTTTACTTTTTTAGGCGTGGAAAAGTTTTCTATTTCTTCTAATAATGAATTTATATATTTTTCTCGCTCGCTTTTATCTAAACAAAAAGAAACGAAAGCACAGTAACTGCACTTTCTTTCGCAAAATGGAATGTGGATATATATGGAAATGTCATTTTCACTGGAAGGCGTATAAAATGCACCAACATCCGTCCTAACTTCACTACCTTTCATCATCGCCCAACTTCAAAATGCTCATAAATGCCTCAGATGGAATTTCCACTGAGCCGATTTTACGCATACGCTTTTTGCCCTCCTTTTGTTTCTCAAGGAGTTTTAGCTTTCTTGTGATATCTCCGCCATAACACTTTGCAAGCACATCCTTACGCATCGCCGAAATTGTTTCGCGTGCGATGATTTTGTTGCCTATGCACGCCTGAATTGGCACTTCAAAGAGTTGACGTGGTATGATTTTTTTGAGACGCTCCGCAAGTTCTCTTCCGCGTGAATACGCCTTATCCTTATGCACAATCATGGAAAGCGCGTCGCACTTTTCGCCGTTCAAAAGGATATCCACTCTCACTAAATCGGCATTTTCAAAGCCGTCAAATTCATAGTCAAAACTTGCATAACCGTGCGTTCGCGATTTTAAACTGTCAAAAAAGTCGTAGATGATTTCGCCAAGTGGCAAGCGGTAGTTTAATTCCACCCTGCGCTTGTCAAGATAGACCATGTTTTTATACTCGCCACGCTTGTCCTGGCATAGTTCCATGATTGAGCCGACATATTCTGGCGGAGTGAAGATGTTGACCTTGACCACTGGCTCTTCAATTTTTGCTATCTCCACCGCTGGCGGAAGATTGGAAGGATTGGATATTTCCAAGCAGTCGCCATTTGTTTTGTAGACATTATAGGAAACGCTCGGCGCGGTTGTTATGATGTCCAAGTTAAACTCGCGCTCTAAGCGTTCTGTTATGATTTCAAGATGCAGTAGTCCCAAAAAGCCACAGCGAAAACCATAGCCGAGTGCTGTGGAATTTTCTGGAGAAAACTGCAAACTGGCATCGTTGAGTTTGAGTTTGTCGAGCGCGTCCTTAAGTTCACCATACTTTGCTCCGTCAACAGGAAAGACGCCACAAAAGACCACCGGTTGCACTTCCTTATAGCCAGGAAGTGGTTCGCTTATCGGAATATCGGCGTTCGTTATCGTGTCGCCGACCTTGACATCGCTTATCGTCTTAATGGAGCCAGCAACATATCCAACATCGCCTGCCTTTAAGATGTCGCATTCCTTAGTTGTCGGCACAAATATGCCAACTTCGGTCACTTCAAACACCTTCTCTGTTTGCATCATCAAAATTTTATCGCCCTTTTTGACCTTTCCGTCAAAGACGCGGATAAGGCAGATTGCTCCTTTAAAGTTGTCGTAGTGACTATCAAAAATAAGGCACTTTAACTTGCCATTTTCATCGCCACTTGGTGCAGGAATTTGCTCTATTATCGACTTAAAAACATCTTCAATATTCAGCCCTTCCTTCGCAGATATACAAGGACAATTTTCTGCGTCCAGACCAATGACATCTTCAATCTCCTTTTTAACTTCGTCGACGCGTGCGGAAGGCAAGTCGATTTTGTTGATAATCGGTATGATTTCAAGGTTGTTATCTAGTGCAAGATAGGTGTTTGCAAGCGTTTGAGCCTCCACGCCCTGTGAGGCGTCCACAAGCAGAAGCGCGCCCTCGCAAGCCGCCAGCGACCGAGAGACCTCATAGGTAAAATCGACATGTCCTGGTGTGTCGATTAAATTAAGTTCGTATTCCTGTCCGTTATATTCATAGATAAGCCTTGTTGGAGCAAGTTTGATAGTTATGCCTTTCTCGCGCTCCAAGTCCATGCTGTCAAGTATCTGCGACTGCATATCACGCTTCGAAACCGTGCCAGACATCTCAATCAGCCTGTCCGCCAGTGTGCTTTTGCCGTGGTCGATATGAGCAATGATGCAAAAATTTCGTTTATTTTCTAGTTTCAATTTTTTCCTCTTTATACATGTTATTTTCTTCTAGTTCCAATTTCTTTTGTTTAAAATATTGATTTGTTTCTGCTAAAAACAAGGAGCCTGCAAGCGCAAGTAGTATCAAGCACAAAACATACAAAACAATAACAAGCGCATTTGTCTCAATTAGGCAATAGGTAAAGAACAAAAACGCCAAAATATAGTCGAACACCATGGTGGCATAGACAAAGCGCCTATTTTTGTAAGTGGATAGATAGTTATCCGTCTTTTGGAGTTTGTGGCAATAGATAGACAGCCCAAACGCGACGAGTGATATAACCAAAATGGTCACGTTGAGCCCAATTTCAAGTAACCCACTTTGGTCGCTTAGACTTTTGATGAGAATGGCCTGTCCTATAATGATTGCAATAAGCACCGCCGACTGCACGCCTGTGACAATCGAACTAATTAAGGAGGCAAGATAACCAAAACTTTTTTTCATACATCACCTTAGCCTATTATAACTAAGGACAAAATGATTTGTCAAACAAATTTTTAATATGACGCAAAACCCTCTTGCGAAAAACTGTTGGCATAGATATGAGTGCGCGTCGTTATTATCTCGTGACAAAACTCGAGCTCTCCGCTTTTGACTGAGAGTATCATGAGTTTCAGTGTCAGAGTGTTTTCAAGCGAGATGAGCGACAAAAAACTTTCGCTTGGGCTTATCAAACAGCGATATCGTCTATTTTTCCTAGTGTAATTAAATTTTTGCTTGAAACTTGTAATGTTTTTCTTTGTCACATCCTTAAGTAGTTCGCAGTCAACACACTCGCTGAGTCTCTCAAGGCAAGCGTCAATCTTAGAAAAAAGTATGACGATTTCGTCAAGTAGCATGGAAAATTCCTCATCCTCTAACTTTATAAACACAAAGCCCTTGTTTTTGAGCGATTTTGAATACGCTCTTGCCATCGCCTCGAAATTATCGCACAACTTTTCGTCATTATATTCCATGCCTTTATTTATGCATCAAGGAAAATTCGTGTGAAAAAGGTGTCTTGCTATAAATTTTTTCAAAATATTAAACTATTTTTCTCTTCGATTCTTACGAAAGATTAAATATTTTACATTTTATTTTTTTTAAAGAAAAAAGGTGCAATTTTGCACCTTAAAAATCAAATGGATTTGATGATTTTAACAATTTTTTGTTGCGCTCTTTAATGCTATAATAAACCTTTTCTCTATCCAAACTCTTCATAATGCCCACTTCAGGATTTGCGTCATTTCGGTGGAAGAAAGGTGTTTTAAAGTCTGGCGTCAACTCAACTTTAACAGGCTGACTTCGATATAATTTTGCAATGACCGTTCCAAATGGCAGTTGTCCAAGTTCGTAAGCGGTGATAAGTGGACGAGTTGCTCTTTGAATCTGCGTGCTTTTTGAGGTTGACGACTGGTCTTGCTTTTCGCCCTTACTCTTGCTTTCGCTTGTCTCTTCATAGATTAACTGCACTTCGCCACAGCGCTTCGAGAAGTCCTCACGCGTGTTTTGGTCATCCGTTCCGATGAAGATTTGAGCGTTGCAGTTACCTTTGATGGTCTCCGCCGCTTCCTTGCCGTATTTCGTCTCAAGTTGGGTGTAAGACTGAATGGCAAGTTCGTAAAGAATGTTTCTAGAACGCGAAACCGTTATCATGCTGTCGAACTTTGGAATAGGTGGAAGGTTACCAAACTCGTCAAGGATAAAGTAGACATGGCGAGGCAGTTTTTTCGAAGCAAGCGTGTTAGTCTTATCAACAAGGCGTTTGTAAAGTTGGCTGATACAGATGTTCGCAAGCCCATATCGCTCTTCTTTATCATCTGGAATGACGATGTAGAGTACAGTTGGCTTGTCAGTGAATGTGGAAAAGTCAAGGTCACTTTCGCTGGTCAGGTATGAAATGCCGACGTCCTGCATGAAAGAAACCTTACCACTCAGCACTGAGAAATATGACTTTGCGGTGTTTGGCGAGGTGTTGACAACGTTTGCAGTCAGTTGTGGCACTTCGCTCTTCGCCTCATCTCTACCTTGAAGAAGATATTTTTTAAGCGTCTCAAACGGATTGTCTGGGTCTGGGTCTTTAAACATCGCAATTCTATAGAGGTTATAGAAATTAAATTTAGCCCTCGTCATGCCGAGTTCCGGATTGGCGCTGTCTTCCAGCATGGCAAGTGTGACGCCATACAAAAAGTCCTTTGCGCCCTCTTCCCAGGTTGGGTCGTTCGCCTGACTTTTTGGGCAGATTGTGGAGACCACGTCCTTAAGTTCGCCATACGCCTGGTCTTTTAACACCTCTTCTGTGCTTCGAACGGCAACCTTAAGTTGTTCAAGATTTGGATAGGCAATGCCGTTAAAGCCATACCACTCTTTGCCATACTTTTCGCCAGGTATTGGCTTAAAGCCAGAGCGCTCTGGCGAAGCACCATTTGTGCATTTTTTTATATTGTTTTTGCAATTTAGCGCCTCTTGATAGACGTCATACGCGTGTTGCATAGGGTTCCAGCGCGAGGAAGAGAACGGGTCACGAAGGTCGTATTTGTAAACTCTATATCCTTCTTCCTTTAAGATGTTTGAGGTTAATTGGTAAAGTTCGCCTTTAGGGTCGGAGATGACCATGTCAGGCTTTTCGCCTGAGTGACCGAGAATTCTTATCGTTGGAATGATCATCAAATGCGATTTACCAGAGGCGGTTGCACCGATAACCATGGCGTGATACTCATCCTTCATGCTGATGTTGTATTTTCCATTTCTCAGCGAATTTTGAAAGACAATACCAGTTTTATTGACACTCGGCAGTTGCGCCCATGTGGTGTTGATAGAACCATAGACACCCTTTGCGATATCGTCAGGACCTAACATTTTTGCGTTATAGGACAAATCCATCTCCACGCCTTCAGCGGTTTTACCAACCGTTTTTCCTTTCGTTTTATCTTCTGGCTTTTTGCTCCATTTCATAAAGAGATAGATAATGCCAATCCCTGCGCCAACAGCAAGCCCTATCCAAGCGTAAGAAGAAGTTAGCGCCGAGGTTAAATTTTGCTCGTCGCCAGTCGCATACTGAATTACCACGCCCACAACATAGCCAATAACCGCAAGCACCAACAAAATTATCAAATTTGTACTAAATTTAGATTTTTTCTTTTCTGCCATACCCACCTCAATATGTATATAGATATCTTTTAATTAAAAAACATAAAAAAATCAACTAAAACTAAGATAAAACAATTAAGTAGATAATATCTTTATATAAAACCTATATAATATATTGACTATTGCTTAAAATTTCCATATAAGTTTCTTCTGCCGACATCTTAGATGTGTCTAAAATATTGTTTTTGTCAAAATTACGACTTCTCATCTTATTCAAAAGAACCAACGCCCTCTCGCCCATCTGACAATCCTCCGGTCTAAGTTTGTCACGCTTAACAATGGTGATTTCGTCAACCATCAGGCAGACAAATTTTATTTCACACTCTGAAAAACTTTTTTTAATATCTTCCACTTGCTTTTCATTCAAAATGTAATTAAAGACAACATCATATCCATTTTCAATCGCATTTTTAATTAAACTTTTGCAGTTTTCCCAAAACAACTTCAAATGATTTCCCTCTTTCCAAGGGCTGACATATCCACCCACAACCAAATGATAAATATCATCTCCTTCAATGAGAACGCTTTTATCCATGTTTTTGGCTATGAGTTTAGAAATTGTGCTTTTCCCAACACCTGCTGGACCTGTTATTAAAAAATCTTGTTCATAGTATCTCCTCTTTAATACTATAACACAAAACCTGTTCAAAACAAAAGTATTTTTCTGTTTGACACAAGAAAAATTATGTTGTATAATATAAAAGCAAAAAAAACATTTGCACCCATGGTGAAGTGGATATCACAATGGTCTTCGGAACACATATTTTGGGGTTCGATAATCCCCATAAAAAAATTATCATTTTGCTCCCATGGTGAAATGGATATCACAATCGACTTCGGATCGATTTTCGAGGGTTCGAATCCTTC
>CALWGA010000023.1 GCA_944377825.1 uncultured Clostridia bacterium
GATGATCGCCGATTTCTATTTCATGAAGAAAAAGCATATAGCTCTCACGCTTTCCGCCATATTCTGCGCACTTGGCGTTTTCTTGACACAGTGGCTTGGCGTAATTAATCTTGGCAGTTGCTCGCCAACGTTTATCTTAGTAAGCGTTGGGCTGAGCGGATTAATCTTCTTCATCTTTGATTATCTTGATAAATACATAACTTGGAAATTTGAATTTCTTGTTTGGTGGGGCAAAAATCCTATCATCATGTTCTTAGTGGAATTCTTCGTCATTGGTGTTTACACCACGGTTATGCCGGCAAGTGCTTTATCGGGTGCAAGTTGGTGGTTCGCGGGAATTCAAGGAATTTTGGCAATAGTGCTGTTGACAGCATTTGCATATCTTCTTGCAAGGAAGAAAAAATCAATTAGTTTATAAAGGAGGAAAAAGTGAAAAAAGAAAAAAGTGATGTGATAATTGAAGAAGTTTTAAAAGACGAGAAACTAGAATATCGTGCAAAAGCTGACGAAACATCAGAGAAAGGCGAAAGGCTATTATCTATCGACAGATTTAGAGGACTTTGTATGTTCTTGATGGTATGCTCTTTCATTCTTCCAATGTTCTCTTGTTTCAACTTTTTAGCACCGATCATTGAACATGGTGCGGATGGCTTCCAAGTTTTGCCAGGAGTTTCGTTCGCGGACCTATTTGCGGCTATGTTTATCTTTGTTATAGGGCTGACAATCTGCAAAAGTTTTAAATCGCGTGAAAGAAAATACGGCACGCGTAGGGCATATTGGCAACTTGCCATAAGATTTTTAGCACTGATTGGAATTGGTATTTTATTTAATGGTTTTGAAAATGGTTGGGTAGACATCTTCACAGGCTCAAAGACATTTTCTGAACTTTCCATAAAAATTCAAATCTTTGCTGTTATGTTTTGGATTGCATTTGCCCTTTTAATTGTCTTTTTAATCAGCCTTGCTGTTAAAAATGAAAAATTTAAAAAGGTTTCATCTGCAATGCTACGCTATTTCCTTGCTATCGCTGGCGTTTTAGCGTTGTATTTCATCTTAGTAAGCACAGCAGAAAAAATCACAGTGCCAGCAGATGGTGAGCGTTTTGGTGGTTGGGAATGGGACACTCTACAAAATATTGGACTTGCAGGACTTATGGCTCTTCCATTTGTTAAGTTTGATAAATGGGGAAGGCTTATTATGGTGTCAATCACCTTTGTCGTTATGACAGTTTTGATGCAAAACGGACTTTTCCCTCTTGCAAATAAGATTTTGGAAGGAGGTATATTTGGTGGTTTCAGCTGGGCAGGTATACTTCTTTTAGGTTCAGTTTTTGCCGAACTTAAAGACGATAAGCGCTATTGGATCATGTCCTCACTTATGCTTCTAATCTCTGTAGTTTTAATTGTTGCCTTCGGCTTTACCGCAGCAAAAAGAGGATGCACACCAGTTTACGCTCTCTTCTGTGCAAGCATATCTTCTATGATTTGGGGAGGACTTAACTTCTTGAACAGCTGGAAGCCTAAGTTCAGTTTCTTCGCAATCTGGGGAAGCAATGCCATTTTGACATATATACTGACCTTGGTGGTAAGTATGCTCTTCGGCGGGCTTTTAGAGACACAGATGGCATCACTACATCCAGCCGCAGCGGTGGTCATCGTGCTTGCAATTTTAGGACTATTTACCTTGATGAATTGGTATCTCAGAAAGAAAAATCGCTATATTCGAATTTAACTTTCCTTGCAAAATAAGATATTTAAGTAAAATTTCTCGGCTTAGGTCGAGATTTTTTATTTTTGTCGAAAAAGGATGAAAGGGAATTTATCATTATAAAATTTTAACACAAAAATTTTAAGAAAAATGGTTGTAACACAGAAAGTAATAAAGAAAAATGAAATATAAAAAAGTGAAAAATGCGTTATTAAAGGAAAATTTGAGAATATAAACACCGCTTTCAAACGAATATTTAGGCGTCAATTTGGCAAAACTAAAAGTTGGAGGTATATATGAAATTTAATCCGTTTTTAGAAAAGCCAAAGAGTTTGGAAAGTTGTTTGATGGACTTTAAAAAACTGGCAGGAAAGCCATACAACAAATTGGAAAGTAGTCCCTACACCCGTGTGCGTTGCATACTTATGAACGGCACCGAGTATGAGGCGGTGTGGTTCGGTCACGCTTTTCATAGGCATGTGGACGATAACGACTTAAAGCGCATCCTTGCCCTTATCAGGCGCAGTGAACAGCAACAACAAAAGTTGATTTCGTCCTTAAAGCCAATCGACGAAAATCAACTTGAAACGACAATCGGCTATGAACAACTTGCGGTCGACTTGACGGCGTTTTTGGCTCAGCATGTGAAAGATAAGAATGTTAAAAGCGCGCTTGACTTTGCGCTCTTAGAGGACTTCGACCACCTTTATCGCTATGCAAATATGCTGGAAAGTGACATGGGTTGTCATGCTGAGGACTATGTTGGCGACTACACCGAAATCATGCCAGCGCGTCCAACGATTGCTCATCACAGGCACCCTTATGACAGCGTAAAAAATCATATTTGCAATAAAACTGCTGACCCGTTTGACAAGTGCGCTGTGAACATCATCACCGCTGCCGAGCAACAAACGATGAACTACTACATGAACTTAGGCGCGTTCTATAAAAATCAAAAGGGCAGAGAAGTCTACACCGAAATTGCCATGGTGGAAGAACAACATGTCACTCACTATGGTTCACTTATCGACCCTTCGGCATCTTGGTTTGAAATGTGCTTGATGCATGAATATATCGAGTGCTATCTCTACTACTCCATGCTCTGTGACGAAAGCGATGAGGGCGTGAAAAAAGTTTGGGAGATGTTGTTAGAGCAAGAGATAGCACACCTTCATAGTGCCGTAAAGAATTTAAGAAAGTATGAAAAGAAAGAGTGGCAAGAGGTTATTCCAGACGGCGAATTTCCAGAACTCATTTCCTTTAAGTCTAACAAGAACTATATTAGGAATATCTTAAAAGACACAGTTTGTAACACCGCACATCGCGAGGGGTATATCAACATCAATGATCTATCCGATGACGCCGATTTCTTCAAATATCAAAGGAAGGCGATTAAAAATGAAAAGGCCGTTGCTTCGCATAAGGTGGTAGAAGAGCATATCGAGAGATATGGCAAGGACTACCGTGTGGAAGACAAGCCAAATCCTATCAAGCCTCTTCAAGATAGAATGACCGACAACACCGAAATCGGAAGAGTTGAGTTTCATCCACAAGACAAGTAACTTTTACATCGAAAAATTTAGCAAGTTTGAATAAGGTTCTTACATGCATCATAGCATGTCCGCACTCATATTTGGAGTAACTTCTCAAACTTATGCCATTCATCTTAGCGACCTCACTTTGTGTGAGGTTTTTCTTTTTTCTAAGCTTCCTTAAATTGTTTCCTATTTGTTTCATAACTCTCTTTCGCTCTTCATTGTTCATTTTTTACTCCTTTTAATCGCCACAAATGTGGAGCGTTTTACATAACAATTGTTATGATTAATATAACATAACAATCGTTACGTGTCAAGCATTTTACAACAATTGTTGTTATAATATTAAAATAAAGGTAGAAAAGTAAATGTTTTCAGCAAGATTAAAAGAGTTGCGAAAAGAAAAAGGCTTGTCAGCCACGCAATTAGGTAAGGAGTTAAATATTTCATATCAAGCAATCCTTTTATGGGAGAATGGCGAGCGTGACATAAAATTAAGTTATGCCATAATGCTGGCTAAATTTTTTGATGTTTCTCTTGACTACTTGGCAGGGCTATCGGATGAATACAAAAAATAAGAAGCAATAAAGGACTATAAGCTTTGAAACTAGCAAAAAATCGAGAAATTTATTCTCGATTTTTTTTCAAGAAATTTAGTAGATAAAACAAATTTATCAACACATCTTCATCAAAAGTGGATGCAAGGTTTAAAAAATTTGCCCCTATAATGTTTAATCTGATTGACAAAAAAACATTAATAATGTATAATCAAACTATGAAAGCAAAAAAACAGCAACAACAAAATTTTTAGTTGTGCAGCACCTGCACAAGCTTTGTTGCTTGGAAAATAGAATTTTAAAATCACCAAGCAATTTTGTTTGGTGATTTTTTAAGGAGTAAATATGGACAAAAAACAAATTAAAAAGACTCTTAATCTTAAAGATAGAATGGTTATAACTGGCGGAATGCCAAACGGAAACAAACCTCTTCACATTGGACACATTGGTGCTGTTTTTGTTTGGGCAGATGTTTATGCGCGATTTATAAGACAAATTTTAGGAAATGAAAATGTTATTTTTGTTTCTGGAACAGATGGTTTTGGATCATCCACAGAAGAAA
>CALWGA010000024.1 GCA_944377825.1 uncultured Clostridia bacterium
AGAGAACATAATTAACCTTATTGATGAGGGGAATACGATACCTTTCATCGCAAGATATAGAAAGGAAATGCACGGCTCGTGCGACGACCAAGTGCTGAGAGATTTTGCCGATAGGCTTAAATATTTAAGAAACTTGAATGACGAAAAAGAAAAGGTGCAAAAGGTTATTACCGAGCAGGGCAAATGGACGGATGAAATAGCGAAAGCACTTGAAAATGCCATGACCTTAACAGAAGTTGAAGATATCTATAGGCCATACAAGCCAAAGCGTAAGACGAGAGCGTCGGTGGCAATCGCAAAGGGCTTAGAGGGCTTAGCCGACATCTTGCAGGCGCAGAGCAAGAGTTTTGTCTTTTTACAAGAGGCAGAAAAGTATGTCAAAGAGGATGTGCCAACAGTTGAAGAGGCGGTTCAGGGCGCCAAGGACATCGTTGCTGAGCGTATTTCCGACAGCGCGGAACTAAGAAAGGAACTTCGCGAGATTTTGGCGGAGAAGGCGTTTATCAACTGCACGCTTTTAGAGAATGAAAACAACTTGACTTACGAGACCTATGCTGGCTTTAAGCAAGAGGTTAAAAATCTTCCTAGCCATAGAATACTTGCTATCAACCGTGGCGAAAAAGAAAAGTGCTTGAAGGTGGAAATCACGATTGACGAAAAACTTATGTTTGATGTCATCAATCACCACTTCAAGAAGAATAATCCTGACACTGACGCATATATGGAAGAGGTCATTCGCGATAGTTATGACCGACTTCTCTTCCCTTCTCTTGAAAGAGAACTTCGCTCAAACTTAACCGATAGGGCAGACGAGCAGGCAATCAAGATGTTTGAAGTGAACCTCAGACCGCTTCTTCTTGAAGCACCACTTAAAAACAATATCATTTTAGGACTTGATCCTGCGTATAGAACAGGCTGTAAAATTGCTGTTATAGACAAGAACGGTGCGGTGCTTGATACCACCGTCATCTATCCAACTCCACCGCAATCAAAGACGGAAGAGAGCATTGAAAAACTTAAAAAGTTGATTGAAAAATATAATGTCGACATAATTTCCATCGGCAATGGAACGGCATCAAAAGAGGCAGAGATTTTCGTTGCGGAACTTATTAAGCATGTGGATAGACCTGTGAGTTATGCGGTAGTTTCCGAGGCGGGCGCTTCGGTGTATTCCGCATCAAAACTTGGCGCAGAAGAATTCCCAGACTATGATGTTTCGCTTCGTAGTGCGGTTTCCATCGCGCGTAGGCTTCAAGACCCACTTGCCGAACTTATCAAAATCGATGTGAAGTCGATAGGCGTTGGGCAATATCAACACGATATGCCACAAAATAGGCTGACCGAAGTTTTGACAGGTGTGGTTGAAGACTGCGTAAATAGCGTTGGCGTCGATTTAAACACTGCTTCTCCTAGCCTTCTTTCATATGTTTCTGGGCTTAACATGTCGATTGCAAAAAACATCGTTGCATACAGAACAAAAATAAAAGGCTTTAAAAACCGCGAAGAACTTTTATCCGTGCCAAAACTTGGACCAAAGGCGTATGAACAGTGCGCTGGCTTCTTGCGTGTTGTGGGCGGAGAGAATATACTCGATAACACCGCTGTGCATCCTGAGAGCTATGACGCCACAAGAAAACTTTTAAAACTCTTCAATATGTCAGAGGAGGATGTTAAAAATCATAACCTCGTGCTACTGCCAAAACTCATCGAAGAGAAAGGCGAAGAAAAGGTGGCAAAGGAGTGCGGAGTGGGCGTTCCGACTTTAAAAGACATCACAAGCGAACTCCAAAAGCCAGGCAGAGATATCCGTGAAAGTATGCCAAAGCCGGTGCTTAGAAGCGATGTTATACACATGGAGGACTTGCAACCAGGGATGATTTTTGACGGCGTGGTTAGAAATGTTGTCGACTTTGGTGCGTTTGTCGATATCGGCGTACATCAAGACGGACTTGTGCATATCTCACAACTTTCTGACGGATACGTTAAACATCCATCCGAGGTCGTTAAGGTTGGCGATAAAGTGAAGGTCAAGGTTTTAAGTGTTGATTTAAATAAAAAGAGAATATCTCTCACCATGAAAGGCGTGGAAGAAGAGGAAAAATAATGGAAAGATGCCCAAAGTGCGGAACAAGCGCGGAAGAAATTTTGGAAACTGGCTTTGTCGGCTGTGAAAAGTGCTATGAACTTCCAACTGTCAAAAAGGCTGTTGGAAAGATGTTTGATGGCAAAAAGCATAAGGCGTCAAAGTAGTTTTGTTAGGTAAATTATGGACGAGTTTAAGGATGTGGCAATTTCATCGAGAATACGGCTGGCACGCAATGTCAGTGGGTTTAACTTTTTCACGAAACTGACAAGCGAAACGGACGCAGAATTTATCTTGAACTCCATGGAAAGAATTTTGAGCGGATTTGGTAATTTCGACTTTATTCGACTTAAAAATCTTTCGCTCAACGAGTGCAATTCTCTTCTTGAAAGGCATATCATAAGTAAGGAACTTATCGAAAACAAGGATATTTCGGCGGTGGCGATTAGTGCGGACGAGCATTTAATCGTCATGATGAATGAAGAGGACCATTTGAGGCTACAATGTATATATGACGGCTTCAATCTCAACAAACCATACCGCATTATCAAGGCGCTTGACGAGCGGATACTCTCTGAAATCGACATCGCATACAACGACAATTTAGGCTTTATAGCCGCAAGCCCGTCCAATCTTGGCACAGGCATGCGAGCGTCTGTTATGCTCTTTTTGCCCGCTCTTGAAAGGCGAGGCGAACTTGATATCATGAAAAAAGAGGTCTTGTCCTCTGGTTGTACAATACGCGGTCTTTACGGCGAGGGCAGTAAGAACTATGGCGGGTTTTATCAAATTTCCAATCAAAATTCGCTGGGACTAAGTGAGGAAGAGATAATCGACAATGTTTCCGAGCAGATTTTCAGCATCTATGAAATGGAAATGTCAGCGCGTGAGGACATATTATCAAGCGACCATTTGAAACTGAAAGACGAGATTTTCCGTGCTTATGGAGTTTTAAAGGAGTGCGCGTGTTTAGGCGAAGAAGAGATGATAAAACTTTTCTCACTTGTCAAATTTGGCGGTGTTTTAGGCTTTTTAAACATCAAGGAAAAGGAGTTTGAAAGGCTATTCACCGAAGGCGCGTCAGCAAATTTACGAGAACTTACAAATTTTTTTGAAATAAAAAAGGAAGATGTGGTAAGGGCGGAGTATATAAGTAGGAAGATTAGACGATTAGTCACAAAAGGAGGTTAATTATGGGATATAACAATGTTCAATTTTCGGATAATATAGAAAAAGTCATCAAAAATGCTAGCAAAATTGCCCTTCGCTTTGGCAGCCAACTTGTCGGAACGGAGCATATACTCTATGGCATTGTGTGCGTGCCAGACTGTTTGGCATCGAAACTTCTTCGAGATAACGGCGTGACAGAAAACGCGCTTTTTGACCTTTTTGAGCAGTCGTTCACTGGCATATCTATCTTTGGTAATGTTGAACTTACACCGCGCACAAAGGAACTATTCAAGCAGGCGCAACAACTTGCTATGCAGTTTAATCACTCTTTTATCGGCACGGAGCACTTACTTCTTGCCATACTTCAAAACAAAAGTTGCTATGCCACAAAAATTTTGATGAGCGTGTTCAATGTGGACGTCGATATGCTTCGCGACCAACTTTTGTCTAACATGGAGATAAACAGCGCGCCATTGCAAGACGGCAGAGAAAGTAGTAGGCAGGTGGGAAGCGAACTGCCTGAAAAACTGCTTGAAATGGGAAGCGACATCACACTGAAAGCGAAACAACATAAACTTGACCCGGTCATCGGCAGGGAAGAGGAAATTCAAAGAGTTGTCGAAATTCTTTGCCGAAAGACTAAGAATAACCCTGTTTTAATAGGCGAGGCTGGCGTTGGTAAGACGGCGGTCGTGGAAGGCTTGGCGCAGGCGATTATCAGCGGAGATGTTCCAGAAGAGATTAAAGACAAGACGATTTTTGCTCTTGAAATCGGCGGACTTATGGCTGGCACAAAATATCGTGGGCAAATGGAAGAAAAGTTGAAAGACACTATTGAAACTATCATGCAAAATGGCAACATCATCGTGTTTATCGACGAAATTCACACACTTGCGCAGGCGGGCAGTGAGAAGGGCGAAACAAGTCCTGCGGACATGCTTAAACCATATCTTGCGCGCGGAGAACTTCAAACAATCGGCGCCACCACCACCGACGAATATCGAAAATTTATCGAAAAAGACAAGGCACTAGAGCGTAGATTTCAACCTGTCATGGTCAATCCGCCATCGGTAGAGCAAACCATTGAAATTTTGAAGGGATTGAAGGATACTTACGAGGCCTTCCACAAAATCATCATCACAAACGAGGCGATTGAAGCGGCGGCGACGCTGTCGGATAGGTATATCATGGACAGAAGTCTGCCAGATAAAGCCATCGACCTTATCGACGAGGCTTGTTCGCGTGCCAAAGTCAATTTCACATTGAAACCACAAAAAGTGCGAGATTTGGAAGAGAAGATACGCAATCTTTCCGCCAATCGTGATGAGGCGTCACTGCAAAGGAACTATGAGAAGGCAGCAAAACTTCAATCTGAGATTGTCAAGCTTGAAGACGAACTTAAAATGATCGACCAAAAGAGCATTAAGAAAAAGGCGAGTGGTCAAATCGGTGCAAATGAGATTGCCGAAGTTGTTTCAAAGTGGACAGGTATTCCTGTCACAAAGATAACCGAGGGCGAAAAAGAAAAGTTAGTTCACTTAGAGGAAATTTTGCATAAGCGCGTGGTCGGTCAAAACGAAGCGGTGGATGCGGTCAGCAAGGCAATTCGCCGTGCGCGTGTTGGGCTTCAAGACTCTAAGCGCCCTATCGGTTCCTTCCTATTTATGGGTCCAACTGGCGTAGGTAAAACAGAACTTTCCAAGGCGATTGCCGAAGCGATGTTTGACAACGAAAACAACATTATAAGAATTGATATGAGTGAGTATATGGAAGGGCACACTGTGTCGAAACTCATCGGCTCGCCTCCGGGATATGTCGGCTTTGACGAGGGCGGACAACTGACTGAGCAGGTTAGGCGCAAACCATACAGCGTTGTGCTATTCGATGAGATTGAAAAGGCGCATCCGGATGTTTTAAACGCTCTTCTTCAAATTTTAGACGACGGCAGACTGACCGACAGCAAAGGTCGAACGGTAAGTTTTAAAAATACTATAATCATCATGACAAGCAATATCGGTGCTAATGAGATTAGGCAACATAAAAAACTCGGTTTTGGAAGCGAAGATGAAAGAAAGAGCGAAAAGGAAATTTACATGGACGCTCTTAAAAAACGCTTTAAGCCTGAACTTATCAACCGTATTGATGTCATCTGCATCTTTGAGCCACTTTCGAAAGAGGACTTAGAGAAAATCACAAATATCATGCTGGCAAACATCAATAAGCGCTTGGAAGCAAAGGGACTAACGCTTGTTGTGCCAAACGATGTTGTTGACTATATTGTGGCAAAAGGCTCCAACCTTGAATATGGCGCAAGACCGCTTAGAAGGTTTATCGAGCAGGAAATTGAAGATAGAATTGCCGAAAAATTGCTACTTGGCGAACTCAAAGAAAAGGGCAAGATTGAGGCTATGCTAGTTGACGGCAATATTGATTTTCAAATGGTGTAAAAAATATAAAGGGTGTGAAAATTCGCATCCTTTATAAAATATTCTTTTTGAAATATATAAAAATATTTGGAGAAAAATTTTAAGTTTGTTATAATGAGAGTGTAAAGGAGAAAAAACTATGAAAATCAAATTTGTAGAAAAAAATTATAAGATTGCCGATAGATTTAAAACTGTTATGACCGCTAAACTCGAAAAACTTGACAGATACTTCGGCGCAAGTGCAAACGCAACAGTAAACTGCATTAAGCAAAATAAGGTGGAAAAACTGGAAATCACCATCAAAAACAAAGGGCTTTTGTTTCGCTCTGAGGTTGCCAGCGACAATATGTATGATAACATCGACTTAGCGCTACCAAAACTTGAGAGACAGATTGTTCGCCATCGCGGAAAGAAGATTGATTCAAAAAAGAATGATAAAAAGGTTAAGGACGCAATTGAAAGTTTTGAGTTTATTGAAGATATGCCAGAGCTCAATCTTCCTGAGGTTACCAAAATTAAGAAATTCGAACTTGCTCCAACCATGCTGGAAGAGGCTAAGGATGCTATTGAAAGATTAGGACACAGTTTCTATATCTTCCTTAACGCTGAAACTGGCAAAGTGAACGTGCTTTATCGCCGTAACGATGGCAAATATGGGCTTATCGAAGTGGCTTTTTAAAAGTAAAGCAAAATTTTAAAAGATTTTGTTGAAAATTTTAAAGATAGCAAGAAAAATGCTATCTTTTATATTTTTTTGCAAAATTCTCATATTTTTTACTAATTTTTAGCACCAAACTTATTTAATTTGATGATTTATTTGTAGAATTTTAACTAGAACTTAGTAAAATCAACAAAGTTGCAATAAAAGTGATGTCAAAATATAGTCATTAATATGTCAAATATATGATTTAATGAAAATTTTTCAAAAATATTTGCTAAAATCGTCGAAAAAATTATACAATATTTATGTTAAAACGAGGCTAATGATGAAAGAATTTTTGAAGAAAAGTTGGAAATATTTGTTAGTTTTGCCGATAATTGCGATTGCCGTTGTTGTGGTTATCTTAACTTTACCGAAAGGCGAAAGCACACCACTTTCAGTCACAGCAAAGGATGTTGTTTTAGAGATAGGCGACAGTGAAAGCATAGATTATGACGTGAACATCAAACAGGCGGTTGTTTCGTTCGATGTGGAAGATGAAACCAAAGCGAATGTCGACACCAGCGAGAAGAAGATAGTCGGCTTGTCTGAGGGCGCCACAACCTTGACAGTGACAGCGAAGTATGGCAACGAAACAAGTGTAGTAACGGTTAGCGTGACTGTGCTTGAGGCGGATGCTGAGCCTACCAACCCAACTTTTCCTGAGGGCAACGACCCAAGCGAAAATGTTCCTGACATTCCGGCTGTTACAAATGATGATATAAAAGTGATAATAGACAACAACGAAGTTGACGAGATAACACTATCCGTCGGCGGAAACGTGACGATAAAACTTGAGAGCGAGGATGTGGACTATAAACTTAAAGCGGGAAGCGAGATAGAGATAGTGAAACTTCCAACTAACATGTTTATGTTAACCGCAACAGAAACCGGCATTTTTACTTTAAATATTACCACTGAAAACTTCCAAAGAACGATTGATGTGGTTGTCTCATAAAAGTGAAAACTATTGGTGCGGACACCAAACTTTTTAAACGCGGACACGGACATGTAAACATATCCTAACCGCTAAAAGTTCGGTTTCCCATCCCATTCCTCTTCCCTGTGTGTGATTTTTGATTTATGCTCGCCGGGCAAAGCCCTTCCCCTCGCAAAATCAAAAATTGATAAGAGTGTGTAAGTATGGCGTTGCTGGAAAAGTGAAGAGTGAAAAGTGAAGGAACGCCGTTGGCGTTCAGTGAAGAGTTGTGGATGGGCAAACGCAAGCGTTTGAGTGAAGAGTGAAGAGAAGTCTTGTGACTTCTAGTGAAGGTGAACCGTTGGTTCACTGTGAAGGAAAGGCTTTGCCTTTCAGTTGTGGAAATATTTTAGAATAGTTTTAGATATAAATCAAACCACTTTCTTTCAACGTCATACTTTCAAACTCTCAATCAATTTTTGATTTTGCGAGACCCATACTCATCAAGCATAAATTGAACAATCTAAAACTTTCCTCAGTTCTTCACTGGAAATCTTTGATTTCCCTTCACTTTTCACTCTTCACTCAAACATTTGCGTTTGTCTGCCACTCTTCACTAAAAAACAAAGTGGCACTTTTTTCAACACTTGGTCGGGTGTTTACTAAAAGTTTGAAAAAAAGTTGAAAAAAGTGAAATTTTTTTGTTAAAAGTGTTGACAAAAGGGGAGCGATTAGTGTAGAATAAGAATGTCGCACAAATGGAGCGACATGATCTTTGATAATTAAATAGTTGAATTAAATAACTTTTACGCAAGGTTAAAAGTCAATGTTAGTTATCGAGCCAAAGGGGAAGCATAAGTGTATATGCGAAATTAACTCAAACTTTAATCAAGATAATTGATTAACAAATAACTTTTCCTTAAGGTGCTGATTAAAATATGTTTTAACAATAAATGTTATCATATATACAAATCAATTTTCAATTTTGCAAAGCGTAGAACTTTGTTCGGCGAAGCACAAATTGAAAATCACCACCATGGAAGAGGAGCGACTCTAAAACAAAACCACTTTGAGAAGCGACAAAATCGCCAACGGAGTGCGATTTTCGTTTGTTCGCTAGAAGGCGAGAACAAGCGAAAAGGCGAAACTTTTCAAACTTGATTTGAAAATGAGCAAGAGCGCAGTTATCGCCGATTAACAATAGAGTTTGATCCTGGCTCAGGACGAACGCTGGCGGCGTGCTTAAAACATGCAAGTCGAACGAATAAATTGTTAGCACAAAGGCATCTAGCATTCTTACAGGGATATATCTTTAAAAGACAAATAAAGGATATATAAATCAATTTTCAATTTTGCGAAGCGTAGAACTTTGTTCGGCGAAGCACAAATTGAAAATCACCTACATGGAAGAGGACTGGGTAGAGAAACCAACGGAGTAGCGGTTAGGAAAACTTGTTTT
>CALWGA010000025.1 GCA_944377825.1 uncultured Clostridia bacterium
CAGGAAACTAGATAGTGTTCATCTATTTGGTTGTTATCTAAATATCCCACCGCAGTTGTCGAATAGCCGTCACCTTCGTTTATCGCACTTTCAGAATACCTTCCTACATATACAATTGTGTCCATAATTGCGAGTGTGTCAGTGCTTGTGCCATATCCGGTTTGCTGACTGGAACTTGCCTGCAGTCTCCACCTTATCGGCTCGACAAGATAGTATTCTCCGTTATACAAGCAATATTCATTCCCATTGTATACCTTTGATGTTAAACTGCTCACATCTCCTAATGATATATGATATGTCGAGCCATTGTTTAGAGAACTCCACTGATTTGCAAGCGTTGTGTGGAGCGAACTTGAAACTCTCGACTGTGGCATATATCCGTTCTCGACATACCAATAACCGCCATCTTCGTCATAGTAAGCAGGGTTGTTGGCTTGCCATACAGCGTAGAGCGTCACACTTGCTGATTGATTATATGTTCTTGAAAAGGTGTAACTTGCACCAGGATTGTATGCCGAACTTGTGGCATTTGCGCTTGTTGCCCAACCTAAAAATGTATAGCCTGCCCTTGTTGGCACTGTGCTTGTAATTGTTAAATTCACCCTCGTTCTTGTTGTTCCATATTGATTCCATCGTTGTGTGCCAGTTGTCGAAGATGGAGCAGAACCACCACCATTTGTGTTATAGTTTATCGAAACTGTTCGCTGTGATATTGCGTACCAATAAAGTATAGAAGTGCTGTTTGTGTAAGTCGTTGACGTTACACTTGTGTTCATCGCATACGTTCTCGTGGTGCTTGTGGAACTGTCATACACCCATCCATGTAAACTCCAGCCATATGAAGAAAAATAGGATAGTGCTGATGAAGATAATGTTGTGAAACTTTGCCCGTATGTTCTTGTTTGATCTTCCTGAGTTCTTCCTCCATATGTATTTCGATATCGATAATAGTTCGTGTAAGTTGCACGCTCCCACACCGCATAGAGTGTGATGCTGGCATTGGCGGTATATGTTGCACCATTGGCATACACTACACTTCCGCTAGCACTAGTCGCCCAGCCTTGGAAAGTATACCCTGTGCGCGTGAAAGTGTTGGAGCGAAGAGTTAAGTTTACTCCATATGTCTTTGTCGACGCTGCCATTGAGCCATCAGTGTTTCCATTTCCATTGTATGTAATGGTGTATGTATTTGCTTCCCACACCGCGTAGAGAGTGATGCTGGCAGAAGAATTGTATGCATTTGCAAAGGTGTAACTATCTCCCGGGTCATAGTTCACTGTTGTGGCACTCGAACTCGTTGACCAGCCTTGGAAGTTGTAACCTGTTCGCGTCGGCTCAGTGCTTGAAATTGTTAGAGTTGGGTTTGAATAAGTGTTACCATATTGATTCCACCGCTGAGTACCTGTGGTTGACGAAACGGAAGAACCACCATTTGAGTTGTATGTTATTG
This sequence comes from uncultured Clostridia bacterium, assembly GCA_944377825.1. Lineage (GTDB taxonomy): Bacteria > Bacillota > Clostridia > Christensenellales > UBA1242 > Caccovivens. The sequence continues at coordinate 1,451 of CALWGA010000025.1, forward strand.
ACACAGTTCGCGAAGAAATGGCGTAAAAATTTTGAGTCAATGTTGATGTTAAAGTGACACTTGCACTAGGATTATACTCCACTGTTGTTGAACTTGAACTACCCAAATTCCAACCAATCATGCTCCAACCATTAGAGTTGTAATATGAATAGTATGTCGACGAACGCGTCGTGAAACTTTGGTTATAATATCTTGTCTGCGTGTCATATGTGCCTGTTTCACTGGTGTTGCGATAGTAGTATCTGTTCGTGTAAGCGTTGCGTGACCATACCGCATAGAGTGTCACAGTTGCCGACTCGTTGTAAGCATTGTCAAATGTGTATGTAACGCCGGAATCATAGGTTGCGCTTGTGGCAGTTGAACTTGTCGACCAGCCTTCAAAAGTGTAACCCGTCCGCGTGGGGACTGAACTTGATATGGTTAAATTTGTATTTGAATATGTATTGCCATATTGATTCCATGACTGCGTGCCAGTGGTTGAAGATGGCGCCGAACTGCCACCATTGGCGTCATAGTTTATTGTAAACGTTCGTTGAGATATTGCATAGAGATTTAAAGTTGATGTACTTGTCGATGAAACGCTTTGTCCAGGGCTGTAAGTCCTTGAAGTTGAAGTAGAACTTGTCGACCAACCATACAAACTCCAACCATTTGATACATATTCTGAAACATTCGATGTTGTATAAATAGTAAAATTTTCTCCATAAGTCCTTGTTTGAGTAGAAGCGTCTAATAATCCGCTTGTGTTACGATAATGATATGTATTTATATACTCATTCGGCTCCCACTGAGCAGTGGCGGTGTAGGTGTAACTGCCACTACTACTAGATGACCACCTAAGGTTCGACCAAGATACACTTGAGCCTGCAGCAGCACTACTAACTTTTGTGCTTCCATTATTTGTTATTTTCCAACCTGTGAATGTGTAACCTGCTCTTGTTGGGGTTGATGGCATAGTAACACTTTGCCCCGCGTAAAATGTTTTAGAACTAGTGGAACCACTTCCGCCATTATAATCAAAACTCATTGTTAAACTTGCCCTAAAATTAACATACCAAGTTCCCGACATTGTTCCACCAACTGAAGACGTTGGTTTAATTGCTGTGGACGTCCCGCTCCCATAAATATAGAAAGTTGAATTAGTAATTCTCATAGTTGACATAGTTGAACTTGTGCTTACACCCCATGTAGCATAATTTGTCGCTTCATACATAACAATTCGTGCATATCTTTGAACGCCTATGCCATAACTATATGAAAAATAGTCTAAATTAGTTGTCGATGAACTACTGCCTGATGCACCTGAAACAGTATAACTATAAGCGTTCGATGTTGTTGGAGTGTTACCCCATCTCTTAGCATCTCCATGACCTGAGCCTCCGTCGCCCTCATACCAACTAATATTAAATCTACCAACATATATGTTTGTCAAACTGGTGTATGTGACTGCACTCGTTGACCATGGAACATAAGCACTAACACGCACCGTAAAATCAACATCGTTCGCTCCAACATCGTCGTTGTCATCATTGTTTAAATCATCTTCTAAATCGTCAGATGGCGAATTCCCCCCCCCAGAATCTTCAGAAGGATTTTCATCAGTGATATTTTCGTCATCATCGCTTGGTTCTTCTGGCACACTTTCTGAAACATTCGAACTGTCACAGCCTGATAACAATAAACTACCACCCACAAAGGCAGTGGAAATGAACAAAAAGGAAAAAATAATCATTAAAAAACCTCTTCATATTATCTCCTAAATTTTTAATTTACTTAGCAGTCAGCAAAATTGAAATAACTATTAGTCAAAGTGGTAAGTTTTTTCGAACGATTTTTGCTCGATTTAATATGTATTCATTTATATTATAACTTAAATCTTATCTTTTACAAAATAAATTAAATATATTTTTATAAATTATGAAAAATTATTATTTTTAATAAAGTTTTCACAAAAATTATTTATGATAAGATTTGCCATTTATTATTGTGAAAGCGCGATAAATTTGCTCTAAAAGCATAATTCTAAACAGATTGTGCGGAAAAGTCATCTTAGAAAAAGAGATTTTTTGCTTGCACGCCTTTTTCACTTTCTCGCTGACACCATATGAGCCACCGATAACAAAGGTTAAACTTGAGTGCGAAAGTGTTAGTTTTTCGATATTTTTGGCTAATTCTTCACTTGACATCTCTTCGCCTTTGACATCTAAAAGAATGGGGAAATTTGAGAGATGTTTCAAAATCTCCTCGCCCTCTCTTTCTTTAATTAACTCAACATTTTTTAACTCGTTAAATTCCTTTGTTTCAACCACCTTTATCTTGCAAAAAGCGGATAATCTTTTTAAATATTCCTTTTGTGCATCAACGGAAAATTTTTCTTTTAAATTCCCAACCGCCACAATCGTTATGTTTATCATATCACACCCCAGATAAACGAGAAGATTGTGACGATAGACGCTAGCACTATCGACGCCGTGAAGAGCACGTTGGAAGCGAAATCCATTTTAACCTTTTTGGTCGCAATCACAATCGCATCAGGATTTTCCTGCAAAAAGCCCTTTAGTTTATCAATATCGTCAAGCGCCTCAACCATATCGTCATCCTCGGTTTCTTCGTCATTTTGGATTCTGTCCACTTCATCGAAATAGGAAAATTTTGTGAACAGATTTTGAAGCGCCTTTTGTTTTTCTTTAAACGATTCTTCCACCGATGTGCGAAGAAGTAGGCGCGTGAGAACAAAGAGAAGTATGACAAGCACTAACAGAACGACAAACATAACCACAAAGCCCAAAACAGGATTAAGCGAGGTCAAATTCCCTAGTTGCGTAAAAATACCGCCCGACAAAACGCCCTTTTGCGTCAGAAACGACAGCACAACACCGATGCCGTTGTTCATGAAGTGGATTATCATGCATGGATAAATGGAGTCGGTAACAAAGACGATAAAGCCCAAAAAGCAACCGATGAGAGTGGCATAGAAAAATTGCTCGATGTTGAGATGAAGGAGACCAAACATCAAACCATTCAAAAGCACGCACTTTTTCATGCCTAAGCCACGCGTGCCGTTTAAAAGCATACCGCGGTTTAAGTTTTCCTCGCAAATAGCAGGAAGTATCGCCGTGAAGATTAAGCCTAAAACAAGCGTCCAGCCATTGACCGCGCCAGTTGTTCCGCTATATGGCGACTCGTATCCCACGCTCGTTAAGATGGCGTAAAAGAAACTGGAAACAAAGACATTTAAAAAGTAAATGACAACGCCAAGTCCTATCGCAATCAAAACAACCTTAATGGAAACTTTGTGATAGTTAAAATCTTTAAATGTTGCCTTATAGGTCTTTTTGTTCATAAGTTTATACATGATGATAGGAAAAATTAAAAGCACGCCCACCTGCATAATGCCGTTGACAACATAGTTCCCCACATCGCCCATGAAAGAAAATACGCCAAACTGACTTAGCATACGCACCAAAACAAACAGGCATACAACTATGAAATATGTTAAACTTGTTGAAAAAATCTCTCTCTTTTCCAAAAATTTCTCCTAAAAGTATTTTACTATCAAATCACCGCATTTATAACTATAACGACCACAGAAAGAAAAATTCCAAAGTAAAGTAGAAGCGGAATTTTTTTGAAGAATATCGAATGCTCTTCCACCTCGCCGACCTCTTTTTCTTCTTCCACCTTTTGTTTTTTGAGATAGAATAGATAAAAAATCACAAACAGCGCACTGACAACAAGCGCCAAAATAATCGACACAACAACATACACCGCACCTATCTCGGTTGGAAGAGTGAGCGCGTTTATATTTATCAAAAATTGAATGGTTAAGGTTGTGATGTTGGCAAAAAGGTGCAAAATCATGGAATAGAATAGATTTCCAGTTTTCTCAACCACAACGCTGAAAACTATGCCCATGAAAAAAGGAAAGATAAATTGTGTTAAGTTTTGATGAAGAAGAGCAAACAGCAAACTTGACAAAAAGATAGCGCCCACCTTGCCAATACCGCGTTTTAAGCCGTTATACATCACACCGCGGAAGATAAGTTCTTCGCAAAATGCCGGAATAATGGCAAAGAGAAGTAGATTTAGTAGATACCACCAAAAGTTGTCAAGCGGAATTGGCGACTCTGAAATCTCCAGCCCTATCAAGTCAAAAAGTTTGCCAAAGCACCCTTCGACTAGACCATAAAAGCCGATGACGAGAACTATGCCAAACAGCGCGCATAGAAGCGTGGTTGTCACATTCAACTTTTTAACCTTCAACTTGCACGCCGAAAAACTCACTTTGTTTATCTTGTTGTAGATGAAGAACATGCACACAAAAGTGATTTGCGTGATTAAGCAATATGGTATGGAAAACCAAAGATAGTTTTCATATAGCGTTGTCACAAAACTTTCGCCCTCGCCAAAGGTTATGCCTGCAAGGCTGGCAATGCCGTAACCGACATAGGCAAATATGAAAGAAAATAGGAGTGGAAGAAGAAGCGCAAATAAAAAAACCTTCGCCACATCGGTTGTGGTGTAGAAATTGCGTTTTGAAAATGTTTTGATTGCCTCTTTTTCGCTCATATCTATGATATAATACCATATTAACCAAAAAAACACAAACATTATTTGACTTAAATTGCAAATTATATTAAGATATAACCATGAATATCTATATGGAAAAAGCAATAAAAGAGGCGTTAAAGGCAAACAAAAAAAATGAAGTGCCAATCGGCGCTGTTGTGGTTTATAACGGCAAAATCATTGGAAAAGGTTATAACAAACGCGAGCGCACGCAAAACGCCCTCAATCATGCCGAGATTATCGCCATCAAAAAGGCGTGCCGAAAACTTAAAAGTTGGAGACTTGAAAACTGCGAGTTATATGTTACCCTAAAACCTTGTCCGATGTGTGCAGGCGCGATTGCCAACGCACGAATTAAAAAGGTCTACTACGGCGCGGACGAAACGAACAGCACCGACAATCTCTGTGAACAAATCTTCGAAAGCACCCGCCTAAATCACAAAGTTGACTTAGAAAAAATGACGGAATACTCCGCCGAGTGCTCCGCCCTTCTATCAAACTTTTTCAAAAAATATAGGAAATAAAAAAGAAGAGATAATTCTCTTCTTATAACAAATCCATAAGTTTTTTGTTAAATTCCTCTTCGGTTATCACGCCCTCTTCTTTTAGACGCCTAAGTTCTTCCACCTTTTTGCGTTTTTCTTCTTTTTCTCTATCTTCCGCTCTCTCTTCCTGTCTAATTTCCGACGCCGAGTTGATGATTATGATGTCTGGTATGAACATGGAGATGAAAAGAAGGAGCCATGGTATCCAACCGCCTGCAAAGATGACGATGATAAGCCCTGCGATGTAGTATTTTTGCGATTGTCTAAAGTATTTGCCTTTCTTTCTGACCGAGTATATGAGAAGAATACTGGCAATAATTCCCGCAACAATCTCCACGAACACAAAATAGATTGAGTAGTAGGAAACGATAAGTAAATACGCGCCGAGATTGACATAAAGTTCTGGGTCAACGAGATAGATTATGGCAACCACCAAGTTTGCTATCATGTTGATAAGATTTATTATTGCGGCACTTAAAATGAGATTCCTTTTAGTTTTATTCATAACGCCTCCAAAATTGCTATATAGATATTATTGCAAAATAATTTTCGCCTATACAAAACATCTATAAAACATATATATGTTAACAATTTTTGAAATAACTGTCAAATCATTTTGAAAAAAACAGAAAATGTGCTAAAAATATTAGTGGAGAATATTATGAGAATTGAAAAAAGAACAGTGGTGATAACTGGCGCCACAAGCGGAATTGGTAAGGGACTTAAAGAGGCTTTTGAGAAAAAAGGCGATATTGTGGTTGACATCTCGCGAAACGGAAGCACATATAAATGCGATGTTGGCGACGAGAAAAAATTGAAGAGTGTGTTCGACGACATCTATTTAAATTATGGCGAAATTGATATATTAATCACCTGCGCTGGCTATGGTCTTTCTGGTGCGATTGAACTAACGGACGAAAACGAGGCAAAACGCCAATTTGATGTCAACTTTTTTGGCACCTCAAACGCTTGCAAATACGCCATACCTATAATGAAGAAAAAAAGCAAGATTATCATCATCTCTTCAGTTGCTGGTATCTTCTCTCAACCATTCAAAGCATACTATTGCGCAAGTAAGTCAGCCGTTAATAGTTTTGCGCAGTCACTCAAAATGGAACTATCAAAAACCGACATTGAAGTGACCTCCATCTGCCCTGGCGACATCTTAACCAATTTCACCGAAAATCGTGTAAAAAATTATGAAACCAACGATAGATATGGCAAAGCGGTGGAACTTTCCACAAAGCCAACAGATAAAACTGAAAAAAGACGTATGCCACTTTCATACGCACTTAAAAAAATGATGAAGATAATAGAAAAAGATAAATTTAAACCACAATACATCATCGGCCGTCAACATCACCTTTTCTATTTCTTCAAAAGAATAACCACCACAAAGTTTTTGAACAACTGCATCACAAAAATTTTCTATAAAACAAAATAGATTTTACTAAAAATTTAATGCTAAAATTTTAATAAATTTAAAAAATTATTAATTAATAATATCCCAATAAGTAAAAAAATTTTTAGTTAAAAACACTTGCAAAATTCACTAAAACAAAGCATTTTTTTCTATAAAAAACTCTATCTAAGCGAAAAAGTCGGATAGAGTTTTTTAACAAAATATAGTGTAATATGCAATGCATACTACACTATATATTGTGTTATAATAAATATTTTTCTCCCAAAGTGAAACAATGTTTCTTTGTTAAATTTTATAGTTATCCAAAATTCTTATAAGTTTTGAAAATTCCACCTGCGCCCCCGCATCAATGATTAATTTTTCTTTGAAAATTGATTTTGAGTTATCGCAAATGGAACGAAGAGCATCAACATCTATCATTCTTATATAATTTGAAACATTCAAAAATGTTTGATAGACATCGTGTTCAAACAAAACATCTGGACAGTTAAAAACCAAACTCTCAATCAAAATTTGATTAGGCACTTTGTTATACACCTTGGAATATAGGCTGTTATAAATCTTTATCACATTGACAAAATTTTCACAGGTTTCAACTTTGTTGTTTAGATTTTTAAATCTTTCGTTTAAGTTGATTTCGTAATAACGATTTTTTCTGCCATTATACATCTTAAAGATGCCGTTTTTTTCGTCATACATCGTGATATAGATGTTTATCTTAACATTCGTGCCGAAATCCTCTTTTCCAACAATGCTGATGTGGTCTTCATAATCATATATTATGGAAGAAGTGGATATTAAGTTGGAAAGATAGTAAATAAAGTCGATTTTTAGGTCGTCAATAGTATACTTATCTTTCGTCACATTAACAACTGGTTGCACATCTTGATTTTTCTTCTTTTTTTTCTTTTTACGCGATGACTTCCACGCTCTCACAAAACGCTTCCAAAAATTTTTGAAATGATGCTTTTTGTCTAAGGAGTTTAACTCAATCTCAGTGTTGGCAATTCCGAGAAAATAGGTAAATTCGCTCTGCGATGTCATAGCGCGAAGATAGATTTCGTTTACTGGCGTGAAATATGTCTTACTCGGTTGTATGAAGGAAGATTTTGCCGAAAGGTCCTTTAAAGTTTGGTCAACAAGGGCAAAAGTGGTGTAATTAAGATTATCCACAAACTCCACGTTTGTGCTATCTTTCAGCCCCTCGATTAAATCTTTACTTAAATCTCTCTTCATAGACATCCCTTTTTTCTAAATGTGTATTACTTCTTCTTTTTCGCTCCGCCTGCAACATGAACGCAAAGGTCAACAAGTTTGTTCGAGTAACCCCACTCATTATCATACCACGCCACAAGTTTAACAAAGGTTGGAGAAATCATAATTCCAGCATTGACATCAAATATGCAAGTTCGCGCATCGCCGATAAAGTCGCTGGAAACCGCAGGCTCATCCGTCCAACCCATGATGCCCGCCATCTCGTTTTTACACGCCTTTTTAACCGCCTTAACAATAGCGTCGTAATTCGTCTCTTTTTCCAGCCTACAAGTTAAATCAACAACCGAAACATTAAGAGTCGGCACTCTATAACTCATGCCAGTAAGTTTGCCTTTAACTTTTGGATAGACCTCGCCCACAGCCTTGGCAGCGCCAGTTGTGGATGGAATGATGTTGTAGGAAGCCGCTCTTCCGCCTCGCCAATCTTTCTTGCTTACGCCGTCAACAGTGAGTTGTGTGGCAGTTGTGGAGTGGACTGTGCTCATAAGTCCTTCTTTAATTCCAAATGCCTTATCAATCACCTTAACAAGTGGAGCGAGGCAGTTGGTGGTGCAGGATGCGTTCGACACAACCTTCATGTCATCGGTGTATTCTTCTTCGTTCACACCCATAACAAACATCGGCATCTCTTTACCAGGAGCGGAAACCACCACCTTTTTAGCGCCAGCGTCGATATGTGCCACCGCCTTATCATAGGACGTGAACTTACCTGTCGCCTCAATAACAACATCGACATCATCGTTCTTCCATGGAATAAGCGCAGGCTCTTTCTCAGCATAGAAGGAAATTTTCATTCTGCCAACAACAAGTTTGCCCTCTTTAACCGTAACCTTCTCATCAAAATGACCATGAATACTGTCATGTTCCAAAAGATATTTCGCATAGTCCACCGTCAAAAATGGGTCATTGATGGCAACGACTTCCGCATCATTACGCTTTGAAATAACTCTAAGAGCCAGCCTGCCGATACGCCCAAAACCATTAATTGCAATTCTTATTTTTTTCATATTTTCTCTCCTTTTAATTATTTAAACACTCTTCAGCGCGTCCATGCCTGAGCGTACCGACATAGAGCGTTCTAACAAAGTTAAGTATTGCCAAAAACACCGCGGTAATTCCAATGGTGCAAAGCAAAATGGAAATTAAAACCATGATGGCAATAGGTCTAAACGAGGTGCAAATGAGAACTGACACGCACACCAAAAGTGCCAAAACCAGCACCCAACTTATAAGTTTCACGCTGGCGTCAAATTTATCATACTCTCGCTTTGGCGACGGCTCCGAAGAAGAGACCGCCTCTTCTTTTAGTCCAACAAACCTGTCAATTCTTGTGATATATGAAAGGTTTGTCAGTGAATTTATAAGATTGAAGGTGTTTTCGCTGAAACATATGGCGGAAATATCCTCAAAGTAGTAGAAACTGAAGAGTTTTTTAATAAGTTTTTTCCAAATTCCCGCCCAAAAACTAGCAAACCTTGACTTTGACTTTTTAAGATAGGCAATATCCGCCTTTTTTTCCGCAAGCGAAGCAAATTCTTCCTTTGTCAGCGGACGGCGAACTACCATCGTTTTGCCAAAATTTTTAGGTATGGAGTGAAGAGAATTTATAATCTCTTCCTTGTAACTTGCGTTTTTGTAATATTTCAAAACAACATTCTTAGGAAAATCAACATCAGAAAACTTTTTAAGTGCGCCGACAAAAACAACGCAATCTCCTCGCTTTGAAATTTCGTTTAACATGGATAAATATTCTTGCGGTCTATCCACCACAGGAACAATCACATTTATCATCTATTTATCTCCTGAAATTTTCTTGATACGCCTTGCGTGTCTGCCACCTTCAAACGAGGTCGTTAAAAATATCTTCACAATATTTATCGCCTTTCTTCGTTTAACAAAAAGCGCTGGAAGGCAAAGCACATTTGCGTCGTTATCCTTTCTCGCCAGCATCGCCATTTGTGGAGTGAGGCATAGTGCCGCCCTAATTTTTGGATTACGGTTTGCCGCCATGCTCATGCCGATGCCTGAGCCACAGATAAATATGCCGACATTGTTTTTATCTTCCAAAACCTTGTCAACTCCAAGTTTCGCAAAGTCTGGATAGTCGACAGGCTCTTTGCTGTAAGTTCCAACATCAATCGTGATGATATTCTCTTCATTGAAGAAAGTTTTAAGTTGCTCTTTAAGCATGTAGCCTCTGTGGTCGCTTGCCATTATAATCATTTTTCACCTCTCATATTTTCAATTTTGTTTAAAAGAACTTCAACATTTTGCTCGATTAGTTTTGCCGTCATTTTATAGACATCTTCGCTCTGTCCGTATGGGTCAGGCACATCCTCGAATAATTCTTGGCAACTTATGCACTTTTTACCAAGGTATTTTTTTAGTATGCTGTTCATAGCAATGTAAATCACACTCGGTTTAAGTTTTTTAAGTTTAACGCTCTTCCTGTCACGCGAGTCATATCCTAGTTCCTTCAAAACTTTTTTGGAATAAACGGAAATGTTCTCTTTTTTAGCGTTGACACCGCAAGACGAAAATTTAATATCCTTTAACTTTCGCTCTTTTGCCATTTTCTTTGCTATACGCTCCGCCATAACCGAGCGACAAGTGTTACCTGTGCAGACAAAACAAATCTCAATCATTTTTCATCCTTGTCAGTTTTGACCGTTATCTTTTTTGGCTTATACAGTTTGTCCAAATTATATTTTTCCCTAACTTTGCTTAAAAATAAGTGGATTGTGTAGTAGTCTAAATCAAAGATTATCCATTCGCCCTTGTTGTAGCCTTCCACCTTCTCGCTGTAATTCAATTTTTCTTTCAATAGGTCAGCCACTTGCTTGTTAGTTTGCACGCTCAGCGCCGTGGCAATTATCACATATCTACTATTTGAAGCGGTAGATAAATCATAAACCGCAATATTTTTAAGTTTATGCTCTTCCAAAAATTTCACTAACAAACTTAAATCTTTCATATAAAAATTTTATCAAGTTGCATTTTTTTTGTCAAGAAATTGCCAATCTTTTCAAACTTTTTTTAAAATGATTAAACAAAAAAAGCGATAGCCTTATTTTGCTCGCAAGAAAAAGCGACTTTTTGTCAGTGTTTTTCTTAAGTTTTCGGTTAAAATTATACATTTTGTCAAAAATTTAGATATGAGAAAAATAAGTTTAATCTTTCAAGAAATTTTGAAATTTTTTTTGATATACCTTCTCGTTTTTGTGTGGATAAGATATTTCGTTCGAAGGCTCTTGCTTGCCATTTTCATCACTTTGCTTATAACCATTGTTTTGTATGTGGCACTCTACTTTATTCTTAGACGACGAAAAAACAAAGAGGGCTTAAAACTTAAAGAAAAGGAAGATGCCGAAAATATGTTCTTCTCTCTCGTTTGCGATGATAAGAGAATGGATTTTTTTATGAAACTTGCGCTCTCAAAACACAAAAATGTCAAAAAATATGGCAAATACCTTATCATCCAGCATGAAAATATGAAAACCCTTCTCTATGTCAAGGCGGACTTTGAAAACTTAACCATTCCAATCTTTATGGAAATCTACAACAAACTTAAAGGCAAAGCGCAAAAGATGGTGTTTGTCTCATATTCCTATGACAGAGAAGTGACCTCCTTTGCTCAAAACTTTGACACATATTTCATCTTTTTGGATAGATATTCCGTCTATGAAAAACTCTATAAGTTTTATAATATCTTTCCTGAGATTAAGCAAAAATATAAGAAGGATAAAAAACTGACCTTCAAGGACTTTGTAGCCTACTCTTTTAGCAAAAAACGCGCAAAGGGCTATCTCTTCTCCGCTTTCCTACTTGTGCTATCTTCACTCTTCGTGCGAACAACGATATATTACTGCATAACCGCTTCGCTTCTCATTCTCTTTGCCATCTTCTCCCAGTTCAACACCACCTTCAACTTCAAAGAAGAAAAAGAAGTGCTGTAGGTTTTAGATAAAGTTGTATGTAAATTATATATTATGTGGCTGTTTATATCAATCTATAATTTAACTTAAATGGGTATTGACAACCACTTTTTTCTATGCTAAAATAACTAACAAGGAGAAAAGTTATGGATATAAACAAATTTTTAGACGGAGAAAATTGTTACAAACAAAAAATTTCTCAATCTGAAAAAAGAATAAGAGAAGAGCAAGAATTGTTAAATGAAGAAAGAGATAAATATTATGCAATGAGAGATAAGGCTTATCAGGAAGGAATGTTTAAATTAACATTAGGCAAATTAAAAGAAGCGGTTGCAAGTTATAACAAAATTCCTGTTTCTCAAATAAATTTGTCGCTTAAAGGAAGTGCTGAATTATTTTTTGACCCAGATTTTAAAAATTACAGAGAAATTGTTTCTTCCATAAATAGATATCCTAGAAGATTTGTTAAAGTTATGGCTTCCCTTACATCGCAAGAAAACAACTTAAAAGTATCGTTTCCTCCATTTGATATTTGTGACTTTTTAATGGATAATGAAAAACTTTTTTCAACAGACGGCAATTTAAATAATAATTTACAAATTGAAAATGGTTTTGGTGAGAGTTGTGGAAAATGTGTGATACGCACCAAAATATCCTTTGCTCCC
>CALWGA010000026.1 GCA_944377825.1 uncultured Clostridia bacterium
TTATGTATGGAAATACTAAAATTTTAGGGCTTCTTCCTATTGCGAAACTCTGTGAAGGGCTTGGTATCACTTTGAAAGAATTTTTCTCGGCTGACTACTTTAAAAATCTTGATTTGCCTGAATGATAGTGGCAAGTACCATATTTTTACTGATAAAAGGTTATATAAAAATAATATATTTGAGTCAGATGATTTTGAAATAAAAACTAACAATCTAAGGCATTTATTCTTTTAAACTAGCAAAAAAAATAGTGGAATAAATTGTTTCCACTATTTTTGGGCTATAAATAATTGTCCTCAAGGTTTTTTAATTTTAAATTCTACTTAAAACATCTTTTTTCATTTTTTCAAATTCTTCATCACTTATTGTGCCTGATTCTTTTAAGGCATTTAATTTTCTTAAACTTTCAGCGACGTTATCGGTGCTTGTTTTATTAGTGTCATTTTGAGCTGTGGTTGATTCGCTTGTGACATCTACAGTTGATGTTTTTGTTGTGTTTGCTGGATTCAATTCGCTCTCTGGAATGCAGAGCATAAGGATTCCGCCAACCATACTGCAAAATAAGAGTGCACAAACTCCGAATCCTACAAGTTCTTCCTTTTGAGTTGCAGAATTAATCTTGCTTAAAGCAAGCCCACCAAAGATAAGTGGCAAAATCATCCAAAAACCGATGACCATGCCGATGATAATAAACACTTTTGCCGCTGTTTTCATTTTTTCTCCTTCGTTATAAAATAAGTATACAATAATTCAGCGATATATGTCAATTAAAATTGTATATGTGACTAAAATTTTCTGTTATTTTACAATATGTTTGTTAAAAGTTTAGATTCTTCTTGCTTTTAGCAAACGGATTTTTTTAAGTCGATAGTCTGTTTTAAAAAGAAGTTTTGAGAAAAGGGGGAATTTAATGGCGTTTAGAACTGAAACTGGCTATATACTGCGAACTCCTAATGAAAAGGCAAAAAGATATGCTAGACAGATGAAAGCGGGTTTTGTTAGAGAAACAGGGGAAAAGTTGACAAAAGAAGATATGGCCTTTCGTGCTGGCTATCTTGCTTACCAAAAGGATAGCAATAAGGCTTTTAAAGCAAAGCATCCAAGATATAAACGAAAAACAAGAAATTAGATAATAACCGAATTGCGATGTCGCAGAAAAAATCGACCTTCGCCTTCTTTTGCATGGCTTAGGTTTACAATTTAATAAAACTGTAAGTCTGTGTAAAGTTCACTAGCACACAATCAATAGTTTAAGTTGATTTTTGAAAAATATTTATTTTGTTTAAGTTTTAAAAATTAAAAATTTAAGTAAAAAAAGGAGATTAAAAAAATGGCAAATGTTAAACCGATTAGAGAAAATGGAATTATTTTAGGAAAATTTATTAGAGAGCCGAGAGAGGCGGGTTCATCAGCAGACGGAACGATAAAATGGAGTGCAAGAGAAAAAGAGTTTGTTTTAGACGTAATTAGTTGTGATGAAGATGATTTCAATAAGGATACAGGGTTTGGAGAGAACCCTACAAGAACAGAATACAAAGTCGATGAAAAGACATACAACACCGCAAAATATCTAGATTCCGTTCGAGTTAAATATTTTCTTAGAAATGGCGAACGTGGGCTTGTGCCAAAAGGCGATAGTTGTGTGCTTTTAGAAAAAACTAAGTAAAAAGGAGATAGAAGCGTTTGGAAATTTTAAAAAACATTGGTTATGTGCTTTTAGGTGTAGTTTTAGCAGTGGGCATTTTCTGTATGGTTGTTGGTATTGCAAGCGCAGTCAATGATATTTCTTTTGGTGCCCAAATAGTAGAGTGGTTTGGAACAGCAAAAGAAATTGTTGAGGAATTGCCAGCGGAAGATATTGTTGAAACTACAAAAATGTTTATTGCTGGTTAGTCCATGATTAGAATGATATTTGCAATTATAATAATAGTTGCACTAGTTCTCTTGTTTTGGATAATTTAAAAATAAAAGTCGAAAATGTAAAAGCACTATTTTAAGAGTTTAATATTCTTATTTTAGTGCTTTTTATTTAAAAGGAAGATGAATGGAAAACAAAAGGAAAATAAAAACAAAGATTTTAATCTTGTTGATAGCAGTTGTGGTTTTGATGATTCCATTTTTAAGTATTTACGCCTTTCCGACATATGCAGAAAATGAAACAGAATATACGTCTGTGCTAGAAGATTTACACCATGATGAAAGTTTTGATATAAACAAATTTCCAGTTATAGAAAATGATTACTCTTTAAAAGTTATACAAATTGCAGAGAGTTCTGATAATGAGTTATTTGTTTATGTTTATCAACCTAGTGGCAAAGAGATTGATTTGCGTGCAACATCAATCAACATTTCTACAAGCGAAGATTTAGATTATATCCATTATGATTTAGAGTATTTAAATTCATATTCAACTCTCTACAAATATAAAGTTGTAGATTTCACTGCTTCAAGTGAAGAAGAAAGATATTATAATGTTTCTTCGATTTTTAGAGAGTGGAATAACGATTATGATGGAGTGTCTGATTCGGAACTAGAAAAGGCTTTTGAAGTTGGACAAACAGTTATAGCAACGGGTTTTGGAGATAATGCAATCTATGAATATAGCACACAAGAAGTTGTTTCAATTAGTGATAAAAAGGCATTAAATGTTTATTCGTTTGACAATCCTTTCTTCGGTTGGATGACTCCTGGTGAAAATGGTTATTGTTCACATGTTGTGCTGTTTTCAACAGATTTGCCAATTGAAAAAGTTATCGAAGCGACTGTGTTGGCTGAATACATGTATTCCACTCATGCTTATAACTCATGGGGTTTAGGCTATGTCCCAGAGGATGAGGTCGGAAAACCATATTCGGAATATGTGCATTTAAGATATGATGATATTGGCAGTGTTAGTGAAAATGGAAATACATATGTTTTTAATCGAATTATGACACCAACCGAATATTTAACAGCACTTGGAGATTCTGCTGAGAATTTTGAAGATGAGTTTGTTGGATATGATTGGGTTTTATGTGTTTCCGAGGCTGAAGATTTCTTCTCATACACTTATACAGGCTTAGCTTATGGATACAGCCAAATTGGTGGGACTCTTTTACAAGATGCAACTATATTGGAATTAACCTTTGATATGGGTGGAGAGACTTATAGTCTTGGAGTTGTAGATAATGTATCATCTGCTGGCGCTGTTGGAAGTGGTAATACTTGGTGGAACGATATTATAGATTGGTTTAATTCTTTAAGTTTAATTTTTCAGATTTTAGTTGGTATTGCAATAGGTGCTTGTGTATTGATAGTTTTGTATTTCATTTTTAAACTTTTGCAGTTGGCTTTTGAGTCGATAAAGAAACTTTTTGGAGGTGGTTAAAGTGAAGAAATTTATAGGTTGGTTAATAATAGGTATATTATTAGCAGGAACTATCTGTGGTGTATATTTTGGTATAAGTTATTATTCTTTAGATATAGGCACCGCCTTAGAAGAAGAGTATAATAAAGGCTATTCTGACGCCTTAAATGGTTCAGAAAGTAACTATATGACTTTATACCAACAAGCACTTGCAGATTTGCAAATTGCACAGAATGATAAATCTGACCTTCAATCTCAATTAGAAACCGCTTTGAATGAAAATTCTGACAATCAAGACTTAATTCAAAATTTGCGTAATCAACTTTCAGTAAAAGATAATGAAATTGATGCATTAGAAGATACTGTTACATTATATCAATTAATGCTTGAGGCTTATGAAGATATTGATAAATTGCAAGTCACATTTGTTCTTTTCGATAATGGTGATGAAACACCATATGCTGTTCAATTCGTTGACGAAAATGAATATCTTTTAGAAGTTGTTACGCCTACCGCCTCTGACTTTGAGGGTTGGTCACTTTCCAAAGGTGGAGAATTTATTGAAGATATAACCACCGTGCAAGTGACAGAAGATATGACAATCTATGGAATGTTCACAAACACAGTCACCTTCATGGTCAAAGGCGAAGAATATACCACACAGGAAGTAAGTTATAACGAATATGCAAGTGATGTTAATATATCTCTTAATGGTTATAATTTCATTGGTTGGTCTTTAACTGAGAATGGTGAAACAATAACTATCAGCACAACGCCTATAACAGTAGATACAACGTTTTATGCGGTGTTGGAAAAATTAGACTTTGCCACTATGTCATGGAATGGTTTTTCAGATATTGATGGTCGATATATTTGGCATTCAGATGAAAATACTTATTACTCTTATAATACAGAGCAATATGTTTTAAATAAAGAAACTCATACATGGGAAACAAAAATATGGAAAGGTTTAACATCTTTTGTTGGTGATAATGTTTGGACTGATGGAGAGGATATTTATTATTTATATGCTGGGAATCAATATATTTTAGATGAAAATGCAAGTACTTGGAATGAGCAAGAGTTAGTTATAAATAATGATAATTTGTATGGGGCTTATGTATGGTCTGATGGTGTAGATTTTTATAATACATATTCTGGAAGCACTTTTTATTTAGAAGATTATATTGACTCTGACAGCCAGTGGGTTCCGTCAAATTCAATGAATTTTCCTGGTTCATTTATTGACATTTGGACAGACGGAGAGAATATTTATTCTTCATATGGTAGCGAACAATATGCGTATGATAAAGTTACATCAAGTTGGCAAGAAAAAGTTTGGAATGGACTATCAAGTTTTAATGGTTCATATGTTTGGACAGATGGGGAAAATATTTATTATTCATCTGGTAGAGATTCGCAGTATGTTTTAGATAAATCTACATCAACATGGTTAGAAAAGACTTGGACAGGTCCATGGTCAGGTTTTACATATTTGACTGGCTCATATTTTTGGACAGATGGCGAGAATATTTACTATTCTGATGGTAATGAACAATATATTTTGTTTTGAAAAATTTAAAAGTGAGGTGATTAAGTGAAAAATTTTTTAAAATATTTATGTATTACCCTAGCCATACTCCTTGTTGGTGGTGGCTGTGGAGTAATAATTGGAGCAAATGTTGTTAATCTCGATTATTCAGAAAGTGAGTATGTTGAATATGGAGAACAACAAAAACAAGAAGGCTTAGAAGAAGGCTTCGAAAACGGACAGCAGGTCGGATATGATAATGGCTATAACGCTGGACAAAATGTAGGCTATGAAAATGGCTATAATGCTGGTGAAGATGCCGGATATGACTCTGGCTTTGAAGATGGACAAACCTACAAAGACCCTGAGAAAACTTATCTTGAAGATATTATAAACGGCGTTGCATTAAACATCTACAAAACAGATAATTATACATTTTTAAGTAGCACAGATCCTAGTTTTAAAGGTCTTTATAAACTAAATACAGATGGTTCTGTTGAACAAATATATAACGAAGGGTATATTTGGGAATATTATTACGAATTATCAAACGGAAATATATTAATTAGTAGCGGTTCAACTGTTTACGGTATTTTACTATACAATGCTACTACAAATAAAGTAAGTCAAGTTTATACTTCTAATAATATTTGGCAATACTTTTATGAATTATCAAATGGAAATGTATTGATTAGTAGCAGAGGATCTTCAGACTATGGTATTTTACTATACAATGCTACTACAAATGAAGTAAGTCAAATTTATACATTAGGTTCCTATTGGATACATTTTCATAAACTGTCAAATGGTAATGTTTTAATTTCTAGTTCTAGTTCTGCATCCAATAGTAATGGAATTTTACTTTATGATATAACTAAAAATGAAATAAAACAAATTTACTCTTATGGTTATTACTGGCAATATTTCTGTGATTTATCAAACGGAAATGTTTTGATTAGTAGTTATGTTAGTTCTTCAGCGGGTATTTTACTATATAATGCTACTACAAATGAAGTTACAGAAGTATATACTTCTGCATATCGTTGGCAATACTTTCATGAATTATCAAGTGAAAATGTTTTGATTGGAAGTTCTGGCGCTTATGGCCTTTTACTATATAATATCTCAACAAATGAATTTACAAAAATTTACACTTTAGGCTACGCATGGGACACCTTCATTCCTGACGAAAATGGCGTGACAATTTCTTCAAGTTCACAGCCAAATCAAGGTTCAGTTTATTATGACTATGCCACCGGTTCAGTGATATCTATTGAAGAAGAGAGCAAACTTTCTTTGGTTGCCTAAGTTGGAGTAATTAGTTGATAACAATAATATTTGCTCCGCCTAGGACTGGAAAAACGTGCTTAATGACTCACTTAGGTTGTCAAGTGGCGTTCGATAGGCAAAGAACTAGGGCTATGCAATTAGAGTTATTGGACAAGCAAAGAAACGGCTTTGAAAACATCAAGACTATACCCTCACATTGTTTGAGTGCAAACTATGATATAGTGGCTCACAAGTTTGGGTATAGTCCACGGCTTAGCCGTAGGATAAACCCTTATAGACTTGGCTTTGCAAATCAATATGTTAAAACGCATTTTAACTTTCCGCATGAGTGCATTTTAATAACGGAAGGTCAAAAATATCTCAACTCTCGAATGTCGATGTATTTTCCAGAGTGGCAGAGTCGGTGGTATGAACAGTATGGTCATGATGATATTGATGTTTTTATAGACACTCAGCGCCCTATGCTCATCGATGTAAACATTCGAGAACTTGCAAGTTTTATTGAAGTTATCAAACTTGATTTAGAGTATGATTCTTTCGGTAAAGTTTGCAAAATGAAATGGCTTGTTCGAAAGATTGAAAATTCTAGTCTATTCGATAAATACATGTCAAGCGGAAAGAAAGATGAAAGTTGCTATACAGAAGAAACGATTGTGGCAGATTATAATGTTTTTGCGTGCTATAACTCTCAAAGTTGTAAACCAAAATTCTATGAAGGGCATTTAGAAGAAGATTTTGATATTCAAGTCGCAGAACCAACGGAAGAAAGTTTTGAAGGATATGTTGAGTTCTTGAAAAAGTTTGATGATGAACTACCAAATAACTTTTATCAGAGGAGAAAAGCAAATTAATGAATTTTAATAAAAATAAATTGATTGATAAAACATTAAAGACTTTTTATAAGACATATTACAGCACCATTGATACTGGTGATTTTGTCACTGCGAAAACTAATCAAAAAATTTATAGATATATAGACAAAAACTTAAAAAATGCTTTTCGATTGATAGATAAAGAAGATGGGAAATATCAAAAGCGTCAAAAGAGAGTTGAAAAACAGAAAGATAAAATTTTGAAATATCAAAACAAGCAAGAAATTTTAAATTTAAAACGTTCTTTAAAATCTATGAAAAAATCAACCTCTTATACACATATTGTAAAACAACAAATAAAAAGAAAATTTAACCTTTTTGTTAAACTGCGAAATTACCTTCGCTATCAACGGCTAAAACGGAAACATTTGCTTTTAACCTACACTAAGCCTGAATAACCCATTTTTTTTTGGGATAATCGTAATAATCGTGAGTGTGGTATTGTGTGTAAACTCTCTTAGAGTTTTCCACAATTCCAGTCATTGTGGTTATGTGGTAAAGTCTGTTTTGCTTACTTGTTTTTCTTCAAAGACTTTTCCACATATCCAAGATTGTCCATCATTTCCACAGGCTCTTCTTCGAAGATAACGCTTGCCTGTGGTAATGTGGTCAATCGGTCAATGACCTTGCACTCAAAAAAGAAAGAAAAAGCGTGCGTTTTGCCAAGCCGACGGCTTCGCCGAGGCTGGCAAAACTTACTTGACAATAGTAACACTTAACGGAAAATATTTTTTAAAAGGTCTAAAAACATGGAAACAGTAAAAATAACTTATGAAGAATTTTTAGATATTAAAACGCACTATTATTCACGTGAAATTATAACTTACTATGCATGTAAATATCTAAAATGCAAAAAGGAAGATATTGATGACATTGATTGGAATTTTAAACGAACATTTTATGTTTATTTAAAAGAAAAAGAAGAAGAGTTAATTGATGATACTTTACCATATTAAAAGGAGCGTTTTATGAAAGGGAAAAGGGATAAGATAATAACTCTTAGAGTTAAAAGTGATTTATATAATAAAGCAAATGAAATAATTGAACAAAATACTTCTTGTTATGAAACTTATGCTACTAAAAGATATTTTAATATGTTAAAGGGAAAATATTATGATTATGATAAGTTTTATCACAAATTTTCAATTGCTGATTTATTAGAAATCGCTTTGGAAGAATTTATTAAAGAAAATTCAGCGCAGTAAAAGTATTACAAATCAAAACGTGATAGAATGTATGACTTTTAATTCGAATTATATGTATTACATTTTACCAGGTAAAATTATAAGTTAAAGGGAGAAAAGAAGATGTGAAAAATTTAACTTATAATCTCTATTTGAAAGAAAGAATATATCGAAATGAAACATTGATGAGTTATTACTTTCAGCCGAATAGAAAAATAGAAAAAAAGTGTCGCCCTGTTGATATACATGGCGAACGAAAAAGACTCTATAACGATGGTGTTATAGAAAACTACAAAAAGAAAGATATAGTAAACAGTCATAATGTTAGCGTTCGCAGGACTAAGATTTTACTTAAGATGTTACTTGAAATGAACGATTTTGACTGGTTCTGCACACTGACATTTGACAAAGATAAGATTGATAGAAGAAATGATAAAGCGGTTTTTGAGTGCTACAAAAAGTATATAAATAATCTTTCACATAAGTTTTTAAGTTTAAGATATATTTGCGTTCCAGAGCGCCATGAAGCAAAGGAAGATGAAGATTGTGGATGCATACATTTTCACTTACTTATCGGTGGAGTTCCAGCAAAAGATTTAGGACTTGTGAACTCTGGAAAAGTTTGTTGCTCTTGGGCGAAAAAGAAAAATCGTTTAGGTTATGAAACTGGTGGTGTTTGCTCCAAAGCGTATTTTGAAAAAACTAAACACCTTCACGAACTGAAGGAGACCGATGGAGAAACCATTTTTAATATAACTTCATTTGCCTATGGTCTTACAACAGCAAGCCGAATTGTGTCACCTGAGCGTTGTAAAACTTATGTCGCAAAGTATATACGAAAAGATATTGGTGCTTCCACGGAAGAATTTAAAAAACGTTTTTATTATTCTCGCAATCTTAATGTTCCAGATGTTGTAAAACGCTTAGTCGGTGCTGACTTTGACGAGCCTATTGATTTAAAACTTGAGCATGTTGTTGGCGTAGATGATTCGCCATATATAGACTTTGCGAAAGGTGTGCCATATGTCAGTGACTATAACGTTTTACAACTAAAAATAGACAATGAGATTAAAAACATTCTCGACAAAGGTTTAATTCCAACGGAAAAGAATATAGAGAGAGTTTTTAATAAGCAAATGTCTATCGAAAATTTAATTTCAAAGGAGAAAGAATGAAGAAAGTTAAAAAAGTTAAAGGCTTTGTTATGAATAGAAAGACAGGGCATGCATCTTATGCTTTTAAGCAAAGAGATACAATGGTTGATTCTCTTGGTTTTACGCATGACAAAGATTTTCAGGCAAGTAAAAGACGATTAAACTATAATATTGATCCTGAAGATACTGAAAGGTGTTATGTAAAAACAAAAGTTAAAAGGCAAAAATACAATACTTATCGCGAAGATAAAAAATATTCTAATTATAGATTCCATAAGGATGATATGCCTATTATCAATTCAATTATTGATAAAGCAAAACCGAAAAAGAAAAAAAGAAGATGATTGCTCATCTTCTTTGAAAGAAAGTTCATGTAAAAAATTACAACACTTGATTACGGATTGGAAACATAAGTTTCTTTTCACCCAACTTTCGTTATTATTATATTCCTTTGGAAGATAAAAGTCAACACTTTAAAGCAAAATTTTTTAAAAAGGAGAAAAATTATGGCATTTTTTAAAAGAGAGCATAAGGAACTTGCAAAGAAGCCTAGAGAATATTTACAACAACAATATGTAAAAAGTGAAAGAAATTTAATTCGTGCTTCTGCAACTGGCAATGATAAGATTATCAAAAAGGTTATGAAAGAGCATGGTAAGTATGAGTATGCACTGCTTTACCAAAACACGCCACAATTTAGAAAGAAATTTATAAAGAAATAAGGAGAAGTATTATGAAAGATAAAAATCAAATCAATTTAAGAAACACACTAGATGATTTATTTGAGTGTTTAGACTATATGCAACAATTTTATTATTTAACATTACTTTTTGATAATATAGAAGATTTAAGAAATTACTTATCAAAAGATTATGCTTTAACTGTTGATTTATATAATCTTGGAGTTGATAGGTATAACAGGAAACTTGATGGGCAAAAGGAGAAGAAAGATGAGTAAATTAAAACAATTATTATTTAGTTTAAATGAGACTGATAGGAAAATAATTGAAGAGAAGTTAAAAAAGCAAGATTGCCAAATTAACCAACTAAAACAACAACTCGCTGAAAAAGACAAAGAAATTGAGAGACTAAATAAAGCACTCGAAATGTGCAAACATATTGAGAGGTATGATATAGGCGAAATGTTTTTTGAAAATGCGAAACTGATTATCGAAAAAAGACAATTTGCAATTAGGGAACTTCAAAAGGCAATAGATAAGTTGAGAGATAAAAGCGTTTTAATGTATAACTCTAAAGATGATTTTTTCGGTGGCTTTGTCAGTTGGTATGATTTGAACATTCAAATAAGGAAGCAAATTAAAAAAATTAAAGGAGAGAAAAACGATGGATGAAATAAAACTTAAAGTTAGACAAAATTTAGAAACCAAAAAATATTATTTAACTTTCATTGTTGACGATGAAGATTTTGATATTTGGCAGTTTAATTTTTTGGCTAACTTAATGAAGGTGAAGAAGATAATAGAAGATGATTTAAAAAGTTAAAAGGAGAAAACGATGAAATATAACACTATAAAAACAATTTTAACAAATATGGAGCATGATGCCCTTGTTGACCTTTGCTTGCAATTAAGAAGAAAAAATCTAAAATTGCTAAAAGCATTGAAAGATATGCCAAACGAAATAACCGATAATATTAAGAATATTTTGCTCGAATATTATAGTCTAGAGGACGAACTTGGTTTGACTGAAATTGAAGGCTATGTTTTAGAAAAGATTTTCAGACAAATAAAAAAGGAGTATAAAAAGAGATATGGAAATATTCAATAAATTTAATCAAAATATGTATGAGTATCAATTTAATGGTAATTGCAGTATGGAAGATATAAATGATAACCGATTAATTGATTTAATAACAAAATTTAACAAGTTATTTAAAAGGGAAAATCAAAATTTTGCCGAACTTTGTTTTTTAACATATCGAGTGAACGAACTTTTTGTTGAATATCGAAAGAGCGGAAAGTATCTTTTGGATAAGCATAAAAATCCTATTACTTTTGATGAAATTATGAAAGGTTTTGGTTTTGATTCTTCACAATCTAGTAGATTGCTTTCTTGTTATAAGAAATATTGTTGTTTAAGTGGAAATAACATTGAAAAATCAACTTGTAGCATAATACATGTGTATGAAAATTTTTCAAAATCAAAACTTATCGAACTTTTGCCAGTGGATGACGAGCAACTGGAACTTGATATTAAAAATAAAGTTATTCGCCCAGATATGAGTGTTCAGACAATTCGAGAATATGTGAAAAACTTTAAAGCACAGCAAAAGCAAAAGGATAACCTATTTAAAGAAAAGGAAGAAAAAGTGGAAGAAGTAATTGACGAAAGTGAAATACCTATGGCTTATGACCCAACAAAGTACTATGAGTTTAGTTATTTCGAGTCAAAAACAAAGTCTCAACTTTTAAATATGATTTGGGACTTGCAAAAAGAATATAAAAAATTAAAGGAGAAGAACAAAAAATGATTATAGAGATTAATATTTTAGATTATGAAAAAATGGAAGATAAAATTAGACAACTTGAAGAAGATAATAAAAAGTTAAAACATAAATTATTGTTAAGTATGCGAGAAACGAACATGATAGAATTAAGAGAGAAAATGAGATATGATTTGTTATTGGATAAGTATATTAAACTGCAAAAGCATAAAACGTTTTTAGAATTAAACAAGTAAATTTATGCAAAAAAGAAACTGAGTTGTTTAAGGCTCAGTTTTTTTGTTGTAGATATGCGCTTATAATTTTGAAAATCTCATCTACAGTCTTTTGATATAATTCATCATTTTTAAGTGTTAATAAAGGCAACCCTGCTTTAAATAAAATTTTTTTAACACTTTCATCACGCTTTATTTTATAATATTTATAATGGTCATCGCCATTGAGTTCGATTGCAAGCACTGGTTTTAATGTGGCTTTGTCGAATATGCAAAAGTCGATGTTGCGATATAATTCATCGTTCCGCTTCATAGAGGCGGTTTGAATTATAGTTTGCAAATTTACTTGCGGAAGAATAATATACTTGTCATTCAGTTTAAAGGTTATAAGGTCAAATAAGATTTTTTCGTTTTTTGTGCAAAGTTCTTTTAAAGAATAATCTTTGTTCGGGTCGAAAAATTTATTAGTATCTTCTAACTTTTCCAAAACCTTTTTGCTATTGAAAGTATATTTGTTAAGTTTAGCATTGAAAATTATATAGTCTTTATGAAATAAGCGTTCGCAATTTTTACAAAGTTTCTTGGTATACGAATTTGCTCTTTTTCTGCAAATATCACAATAATCATCTTTTTCCATGGCAACCTCTTCGTTTGTTATAATAATTGTGAAGAATGAGCGTTGTCAACATATTTTTGTCTAATGTTGTCGAATTGAAACAAAAGGAGAAAAAGATATGAAAAGAAAAGAGAAAAAGATATATAAAAAGGCATATTCTGCACAAGAAAAAATGAAAGCATTAAATTTATTAAAACATTCAACTTTTGAATATGTTGCACATAGGTATCATTGCACAATACAAACTCTCTATCGCTGGCGTAAGATATTCGATGGAACTCTGGATAGTTTAGAGCCAAAGTATTGTGCACCATATACGCCACATCCAAATAGGCATACGGATGAAGAGATTAAGCATATAAAAGATTTAATTCGAAGAAACCCACATATAGGGCTTAATGAACTTTATGGGAAACTGCGTTTGAATTTTTCATATAGTCGCAACCCTGTGAGCCTTTATAGGTTTCTGAGAAAAAATGGTTGGTATGAGAACGTTAAAAAGAAAGTTAAATATATTCCACAACCTTATGACACACCTATCCATATTGGCGAAAAGTGGCAGTTTGACGCAAAGTATATCCCTCGTGATTGCTATGTCGGAGATTTTAAAGAAGATAGAAGATATTATCAATATACAGTTATTGATGAGGCAACTCGTGAAAGGTTTATCTATCCTATGCGTGAACTATGTCCTCAGTCAACTGTTGAGTGTATAAAAAGAGCCATTATCTATTTCGGTTATAAGCCAAAAGTAATTCAAACAGATAATGGTGCGGAATTTACATATACACAGCAAACAAAGAGTGATAAGGTGCATTTATTTGACCAGTTTTGTGAAATGATGAATATTCAGCATAAAACAATAAAGCCTCGAACTCCTAGACACAACGGAAAGGTGGAACGGAGCCATAGAAATGACAATGAAAGGTTCTATCGTTGGTTGAAATTTTATTCATATGAAGATTTGAAAAAACAAATGAAGGCTTACCTAGAAAGGTCAAATAATATTCCTATTTCAGTCTTGACCAGTCGAGACGGAAAAAGAAAGTGGCTAACGCCAAAAGAAAAAAGAAAGGAGTTATTACTGCTTGATTGGAATGTTATCGAGTAAAAATCTTTAAAAAGACAAAAAGTGCCATGCAAAATGACACTCCTTTTTCATTGTCGAAATCGGTTCTTCCCCTAGGGGAAGATGTTGTTTTTGTCTCAAATTAACTCAAAAGTATAAGTTTTTATAAAAAATTTATATTTTTTTAAAAAATTTATTAAAAAACATTTGACAATTCTTCAAATTGTATATGTGACTAAAATTTTCAATTTCTAAAATCATTCCACAACTCTTCACTGAACGCATAAGCGTTCTTTCACTCTTCACTTTCTTAATTATTCCACAACTCTTATTTTTTCTTTCTTCTTTCTTATTTCGAAAATCTCTGATTTTCGCTTTGTCTTTTTTGGTTTTTGTGGTAAGATATTTGTTATGAATAAATACGACATAAATTCCTTAAACGAAGAGCAGAAAAAGGCACTGTATGCCACCGATGGCGTGGTGCTTGTGACGGCGGGTGCGGGCAGTGGCAAAACTAGACTTTTGACACATCGAATTTGTTATCTATTAACTGAAAAACACGTTTCGCCGTATAATATTTTGGCAATAACTTTCACAAATAAGGCGACAAACGAGATGAAAGAAAGAGTGCATGAGATGTGCAACCTTAATGTTTGGATTTCCACCTTTCACTCGATGTGCGTGAGAATTTTAAGGCAAGAAATCGACTTTTTGGACGGCTACGACAAAAATTTCACCATAATTTCAGAGAGCGACAGAGATAGGATTGTTAAAGAAATTTGCAAGGAACTTGAACTTGAAGATGACGATATTTCCAAAATCGAACATCACATCGATAACATCAAAAACGGCGGGCTTGACATTGAGAACTATTTTGCCGAACTTATGCGATACGGCAATGCTAATATGTTGAAAAAATACCAAACTGCCGTGTTTAAATATGAAGAGCGGTTGAGAGCAAACAACAGCCTTGATTTTGATGACCTACTGAACAAAACACTCTTTCTTTTCCAAAACTATCCTGAAGTTTTAAATCGATATGCTAACCGCTTTCAATATGTTTTAGTGGATGAATTTCAAGACACAAATTTGGTGCAGTATAAACTTATCAAAATGCTGGTTTCCGTGCATCACAACCTTTTTGTTGTCGGCGATGAGGACCAGTGCATTTACTCGTGGCGCGGAGCGAATTTCCACAACATCTTCAACTTGAAAAAGGACTTTGACAATGTTCAGGTGTTTAAACTCGAGCGAAATTATCGTTCCAGCAAAAATATTTTGAACCTTGCAAACAATGTCATTTCTAACAACAAAGAGCGATTAGAGAAGAAACTTTGGACGGAAAAGGATGATGGTTTGCCACCAGTTGTCTATTCCGCCTTTGATGAGCGAGATGAGGCACTCTTCATTGCAAACGAGATTGAAAAATTGTGCGACGAGGGCTATTCGTATAGCGATTTTGCCGTGCTTATGCGTCTAAACGCACTTTCAAGACCGATTGAAGAAGGCTTACTTGCCTATAACATTCCATATCGAATCTATGGCGGGCAAAAATTCTTCGAGCGCGCAGAGATTAAGATTTTGCTTGCTTACATCAGCATTTTTGTCAATAAAAAGGACGATATTTCCCTTTTAAAAGTGATAAATTTTCCAAAGCGTGGGATAGGAGATGTGGCGATTTCCAACCTTAAAACCGAGGCGGAAGGGAGCGTTTTAGACTACCTACTGAGCGAAAAATTTAAATTTAGTAAATACTATAAAAAACTTGAAAATTTTGTGGAAACTTATAGAAAACTAAGTGAAAAACTCTTCACCCTTTCGCTTTATGATTTCGCTAAAAATCTAATTAAAGATTTTCATATCGATATTGAATACGCGGGCAAAGACGAAGAGAGCATAAATAGGATGAGAAACATCGACAGTTTTCTTTCTTCCGTGAAAGAATTTGAAGCGGAAAACGAAAATGCGACCTTTTCCGACTATCTTGCAGGCGTTATGCTTCGAAGCGACCAGGACGAGATAAGCGACGATGGCTATGTCAGCGTTTCCACCGTGCATGCGGTTAAAGGGCTGGAATTTCGCGTGGTGTTTGTTATCGGCCTAGAAGAAGGCATCTTTCCGCTCTCTCGCGCCATGAATATGCCAAGCGAAATGGAAGAAGAGCGTAGGCTTATGTATGTGGCAATCACGCGCGCGGAAGAGAAAATCTATCTCACGCACGCCACAAAAAGATATATGTATGGCAAATCTAACTACGAAACGGATAGCCGATTTTTGAAAGAACTCGGCATTGTGGATAAAAAGGCTAAAGTGGAAACAAATAGGAAAAAAGACGACTTTTTTGTGGATGAGAAGGACGAAGAACCTTTCGACTCTGGCTTAAAAGTCGGCGACATAGTCTTTCACAACCGCTTTGGCGAAGGCAAGGTGATTGATATTTCTGATGACGGAATTGTTGGAAAAATCGACTTTTCTGACTCTGTGAAAGAACTTATGCTCAATATGGCAAAACTTGAAAAATTGGAGGGGTAAAATGGATAAATTAGAGCGAATGAAATTTCTTGTTGACGAAGTCAATAAGCATAATGTCAACTACTATGACCTGGACGCTCCGACCATTTCCGATAAGGAATATGATGCGCTATATTACGAACTTGTCGACCTTGAAAAAGAACTCGGAGTTATTTTGCCGAACTCTCCAACTCAGCGCGTAGGTGGCGATGCACTTGATAAATTTGTTAAAAAGAGACATGAGATTAGGCTATACTCCATGAACAAGGTCCGCTCGTTTGAAGATTTGGATAAATTCATGCACGACATGGCGGAATTTCAAAAAAATCCTACCTTTTCGCTGGAGTATAAGTTCGACGGATTGACCATTGTCATTGAATATGAAAACGGAAAATATCTCTCGGCGACCACGCGCGGAAATGGTGAGATAGGCGAGGTGGTGACTGAGCAGGTTAAGACGATTAAGAGCGTGCCACTCACAATTCCATTTAAAGGCAGGCTTATCGTGCGTGGCGAAGGCATGATGACCATGCACGCGTTTAAAAAGTATAACAAAACGGCAAGCGAGCCACTTAAAAATCCACGAAACGGCGTGGCTGGCGCGATAAGAAACCTTGACCCAAAGGAGACCGCACGCAGAAATTTGGACTTTTTCTGCTATGAAATCTTGCTTGCCGATGGCAAAAACTTCTCCACGCAACAGGAGATGCACAAATTTTTAAAGGAAAACCATTTTTTAACAGGCGACTATTTCAAAATCGTTAAAACAAGTAAGGAAGCGGAAGAAGAGATTGAAAAGGTCGACGAAATTAAGGATAAACTCGACGTCATGATTGACGGAATGGTGATAAAACTCAATGAAACCGCCCACCGCGAAGAGATAGGTTACACCAACAAGTTTCCAAAGTGGGCTATGGCGTTCAAGTTTGAGGCGCTTGAGACCTCCACTCTTTTAAAGGATGTTGTGTGGCAGGTGGGAAGAACAGGCAAGGTGTCGCCAACCGCCATCTTAGAACCTGTGGAACTTGCGGGAGCGAACATCTCGCGCGCGACATTAAACAATATTGAGGACATAAGGAAAAAGGGTGTTATGCTGAACTCGCGCGTGTTTATCCGCCGTTCGAACGAGGTCATACCAGAAGTTTTAGGACTTGCGGAAAAATATGAAAACTCCAAAGATATTGAAGAGCCAAAAGTTTGCCCTTGTTGTAAGTCACAACTCGTCAAAAAAGGTCCACTTCTCTATTGCAAAAACCGCGATGGTTGCTTAGAGCAAATCATCTCTCGTCTCACGCATTTTTGTAGTCGTGAAGCGTTCAACATTGAAGGACTAAACGAAAAATCGCTGATTAAATTTCACAACGACTTAAATGTCAACGAATTTTCCGATCTATTCACTTTGAAAGTGGAAGATTTAATAAATCTTGAAAATTTTAAAGAGAAAAAGGCAAGCAACATCATAAATTCAATACAAAAATCGAAAGAAATCGAACTTTACCGCTTTCTGTATGCACTCGGCATCAGTGAAATCGGCATAAAGACGGCAAAGGACCTGTCGAAAAGGTTTAAGACGATAGAAAACATCAAAAATGCGACCTTTGAAGAACTTGTGGAAGTGGAGGACGTTGGCGAAATAATCGCACAGAATGTTATCGACTACTTTGCGGATGTTGAAAATGTTAAGGAAATCGATAGACTCTTCTCTCTCGGCGTGACCATACTGAGCGAAGAAGATGTGTCACTCAGCGACAATTTGAAAGGGTTGACCTTTGTGCTCACCGGCACTCTTCCAAACTTTTCAAGACCTGACATGAGCGCGCTCATCGAAAAGCATGGCGGAAAGGTGTCTGGTTCCGTTTCCAAAAAGACCTCATATGTTCTAGCAGGCGAAGATGCGGGCAGTAAACTCGACAAGGCAAAAGCACTCGGCGTGAAGATAATAAGCGAGGCGGACATCTTAGACATGATGGAAAACAATTAGGACAGACACCAACTGTGCTTAACGCCGACACGAAAAATTAAAATTTTTCTAACGGCTACTCCGTTGGTTTCTCCACCTAGTCCTCTTCCGCGAGTGTGATTTTTGATTTATGCTCGCCGAACACAGTTCGGTCACTTCGCAAAATCAAAAATTGAATTTAGAGTATGAAAGTGTGGCGTTGTAATAAAAGTGGTTTAGATTGAAGCAAAAATATACCACATTAAAATCTTCCACAACTCTTCACTTTTCACTGGAAGGCTTTGCCTTCCCTTCACTCTTCACTTTTCACTCTTCCTTTTTTTATCACTTTTCGCTCTTCTCTTTAAACGACTTTGCTGTTTTGGTCATTTTATAACACTCCCTTTGCATATATTTTTGTATAAATTTATCGCAAGGAGTGAATAATGAAACTAAAAGCAAGGACATTAAAAACAGACGATAAAAATGGTATGATAAAGCCGATTATTAAGGGCGTTTCAATCGCGCTCTCCATTTCACTTGTTGCCATTCTTCTTTTTGCTTTTTTACTTCGCTGGACAAATATCTCTGACAGCCTAATTGCGCCTGTAAATCAGGTGATAAAGGGCGTTTCTATCTTCTTAGGAGTGCTTTTTGGGCTTAAAAAGGTTAAGAAAAACGGCATAATAAATGGACTTCTCATTGGCTTTTTCTATACAATACTCGCGTTTTTAGTCTTTTCTTTGCTTGATGGGGCGTTTAACTTTGACAGGTCTTTTCTAAATGACCTCATATTTAGTCTAGTTACAGGCGCGATTTGTGGCATAATTTGCGTAAATTTAAAAAAATTTTAACATTTTAATTGACATACGCCCTCATTTCTTATATACTTAAATGGTAGATTTATCTAAACTTACTAAGGGGTAGTATGGCCAAATTAAATAGACTCAAAAAGAACTCCATAATGAATTTTGTTGCCGTGGCAGTTTTGACTGCTATCGGCATTGTGCTTTCTGTTTGCAGTTTTATCATTCCATTCACAAGCACGGTTTACAATGGTTTTGCTAACTCCATTTCGCTAGGCCTAGACCTAGCGGGTGGAGTTTCTGTCGTTTACGATTGTTCGCTTTCTGACACAAGTAACACCAACGATTTGAATGCAGCGATTGATGCAACAGTGGCAAGGCTGGAAAGCGTGATAGGTGGAGAATATTCTGAGGCAATTATAACAAGACAAGGAAATTCTGAAATTAGAATTGAAGTTCCAAGTGTCACAAACAGTGACGAGATTTTTTCGCTTATCGGCGACCCAACACCGCTTTATATGACGCTTACTGACGGCTCGCTTGACGAACAAAGCGATGTTTATATCACAGGCTCCGATATTGAAAATGTTTATGTTTCCTTCCAAAACAGCAACTATGGCGTTGTTATCAATTTCACAAGCGAAGGCAGAACAAAATTCTCACAACTGACAAATAGTGCCGCAAATGGCAGTCAACAAATTTACATCTATCTTGGCGAACCTTCCGAAGGTAGTGCTTGGAACACGCTCACTTGCACTGAACAGATAACAAGTGGAAGCACCTTTATCTCAGCAGGTGAAGAAAGTGAAGGTGGTAGTTGGACATATGACGAGGCGGAGCAGTATTCTCTTAGAATTATGTCTGGCACGTTTAATGTGACGCTTGACCTTAAAGAAAACTCAGTTATCTCTGCAACGCTCGGCACAAATGCTTTAAAATATTGCCTCATCGGTGCGGCGGTTGGACTTGTTGTTATTCTTCTCATTCTTTGGCTTAGATATGGTGATTTTGGCTTACTTACATTCTTTGCTCTTGTTATCTATATTGTGCTTATGGTGTTCTTCTTGCAGGCTATCTCATTTGTTCAATTGACACTACCAGGACTTGCGGGAATAATACTTAGTATTGGTATGGCGGTCGATGGTGCGGTTATCATCTTTGAAAAGGTTAGAGAGGATTATCGTGGTGGAAAGAAAATTCCTATGGCTTGCAAGAACGGCTTTAAGCGTGCGTTTTGGCCGATTTTTGACTCAAACATCACCACAATTTTCACATCGCTTATCCTATATATCTTAGGAACGGCGTCCATTCAAGGCTTTGCAATAACTCTTCTTATCGGCATTGTGCTTTCCTTGTTTATGAACCTTGTCATTCTAAGATTCTTCGTTAAGTGGTATTTGCCATTAAACAGTGTTAAGGCAAAACCTCTTCATCTTCCAAAGCAGGTAAGACCAGCGAAAGAGCCGACTGTGGAGGTTGTGTCAGCGGGAGGTGAAACAAATGAATAAAACAAACAAGAAAAAATTTCACTTCTCTATAGACGAAAATCTGGAGAAGAGCAAGTTTAGTTACACAAAAAATCTCAAATATTTCATGATTGCACCTATTGTGATTATCGTTGTTGGCATTATCCTTTTCTGCACACTTGGATTCAACCTTGGCTTTGATTTCACTGGCGGAACGAATATGACAATCTACATGAACGACCCTAATTCCACTTCGGAAGAATTTAAAGATTTTAATCAAAGTTATGATTTAGACAATGATGCAGACTATCGCGAGGCGTGCAACAAGATTGAAAATGTTCTTGAACTTTTTGGACTTGAGGCAAGCACTCTTCAAAAGAGCGAAATGAACATTGGAACATCTGACGGATATGGCTTCACAATAAGTGATGGAGATGCGATACTTGTTAAATTCCAAAATGGCGACAGCGAAGATGTGGAAGAGATGAATAACCGCATTAGGCTTGCCTTTCTTGTGGAATTTGGATACGTTGACGGCTTAGATTTAGAGAGCATTGTGACTATTCAAAACCCAGAAAGTTACATCGACGAGGCTGAGTTTTCTGCACTTGTCATCAACGGCGGTGTGACAACTGCAAGTGCAAGTGACGAACTTATGATGAGGTCATTCTTAGCACTTTTTGTGGCAATAGTTGTTATTCTCGTCTATGTGGCTCTTAGATTTGAACTCACAAGCGGACTTGCAGCGATTTTAGCACTTTTCCACGATGTTTTAGTGACGGCGTCGGTTATGCTCATCTGCCGAATTGAGATAAACACCGCATTTATTGCAGCGCTTATCACCATTTTAGGTTACTCTATCAACAACACGATTATCATATTTGACCGAATACGCGAAAATGTGAAGATGAGTAAGAATTTAGGCAAGATTGACAACAATGCGATTGCAAACAAGGCGGTTTCGTCCACCATGATGAGAACGGTGCTTACAACACTCACCACCTTTGTTATGATTTTCTTCATCACGGTTATCGGTGTTTCCGACATTCAAGAATTTGCTTTTCCAATCATGGTCGGCATCCTTGCAGGTTTCTATTCTTCAGTGTTCTTAACACCAGGACTATGGGCGATTGCATATCATCCATCCAAAAAGAAGATTGCAAAAATGGAAGCAAAGCGCAAAGCGAAAGCCGAAAAAGCAAAGCGTGGCGAACAATACGAGGTTTAAAAGAGAGGAAACTCTCTTTTTTTTCGCGTTCTAGCACGAAAAAGTGAAGGAAAACTCGCGGTTTTCAGTTGTGATAAAATTTACAGTAAGTGAAAATTTTTACGAATTAAACTTGTCAAAGTCCAAAAAGTCATTTTTGGTGCTGGCGATAAAGATTTTGTCCTCGCCATACTTTGACTTAATCTCTTCCACGCATTCGGTAAGTTTAATCTTTTCGTCGTCGAACATCGATAGTTGCCTATATTCTTCCACCTTATTTAATGAGGATACGCGCACGCGAATGGCGCGTATTTTTTTATCGTAATGCCAAAAACTGTCGAGAAGTTCCATGGCGCTTTCGAGTATCTTTTCATAACTTTTTATCGGAGAGATTGTTTTTGCGTGCCTAAATTTTTCAAACTCGTTGGTTTTCACTGTGACGGCGATTGTGCGCGCTTCAAACTTTCCACGCGCCATGCGAAGGGCAATTTTTTCGCAAAGCATTGCCACCGTTTTTTCCACTTCTTCTTTTGACTGGACGTCGCGCAAGGTGGTTGTGCCATTGCCGATGCTTTTGGGCGGAGCAAGGTTATAGTAGCAGGCGACAGGCTCTACAAGTTCCCCTTTCAACTTCGCTTGAAGTTCTAGTCCAGTTTTGCCCATGATGACCTTTATTATGCTTTCGTCCAAGTTCACAAAGTCGCCGATTGTGAGGACATTCATATTTTCAAATTTTTTCCATAACTTTCCGCCGATACCGACAATGGAGTTTAGTGGGAGCGGATAGGTCATTTCTTTAAACTTTTCCTTTGGAATGACTGTGGTGGCGTCTGGCTTTTTCATGTCGGAGCCAAGTTTGGCAAAAATTTTCGAAAAAGACACGCCAACTGAAACCGTGAAGCCAAATTCCTTTTTCACGCGCGCTCTTATCTCATTTGCTATCTCTTCGCCACTCATTTTTAGGTATTTAAGCGAGTTTGTCACGTCCAGCCAGCACTCATCAAGCCCTAAGGGTTCGACAAAGTCGGTGTAGTCTAAATAGATGTCGTGAAGTTCTTTGGAGATTTTTTCGTACAGGTTATAGTGAGGTGCAAGGCAGACAAGGTCTGGGCACTTTTGCTTTGCTTCCCAAATCACCTCGCCAGTTTTCACACCAAATTTCTTGGCGATATCGTTCTTTGCAAGTATCACGCCGTTTCGCTTTTCTGGGTTGCCGGTGACCGCGACAGGCTTATCCTTAAGTTCCGGTCTTGTCACACATTCCACAGAAGCGAAAAAATTGTTGACGTCGGAGTGCAATATTACTTTCATTTTTCTTCCTTTTTTGTTACAATATATCTTGTTTAAAAAGGCTAAAAATATGACAAAATCACATATTTGGGTTATTTTTTCAAAAATTGCCGTGCTTTTAGACTAAAAAATGGGCGAGATAGAAAAAAAATTACTTTGGCTTATGATTTTTTGGGTGGAGTAGGTGCTAAAAATATCGCTTTTAAGCCTTTATTGTTGTGAAAAAAATGACAAAAAGAAAAATAAGGAGAAAATATGATTTTTAAAAATTGCAATCTTTTAGATGTAAGAACTGGGAAATTAAAGTTGACCGATATTCAAATCAATGGCGAAAAGATTGAAAAAATCGGTAAAATAAATAACAATGGCGTAGATTTAGGTGGCAAAATCGTCATGCCGGGCTTTGCGAACTGCTATCTTAATTATGAGCGCGCAAGTTTAAATTCCTATGAAAAAATTGTTGATAACAAAGAATTACAAGCGAAAAATGCCTGCGCTGGTGTGTGCTTTGATTATTTTGATATGAAAAATGTGTCATTTTTAGAAAATATTGAAAAGTTATCTGAAAGCGAGTTTGAAAAAGCGTGTATGTCTTTAAAAGAGCGAGTTTTCGTCAAAATTGGCCAAAATTTAAATGAAATGGGCGAGATAAACGCAATTTACAAGAAGATGCCGAGTGAAGTTTTGGAAGATTTTGGCGTTTTGGATAAAAAGGCGACGATTGTCGGCGGAAATTGCTTTGAAAAGGATGAACTTGAGATTTTTAGTGGCTATGGCACAAGTTTTGTTCTCCTTCCAAACGATGATGCAAGGAGTGGTAGAAGATTTATAAATATCAATATCTTAAATAGGCTTAATATTCCTTTCGGACTTGGCAGTGGCGAGTATGCCGAAGTCGATTTTTTCGCGTTTATGCGACAATTACTCTCTTTTAACTCCTTTGTTATGGAAAATTCTTCGCTTATGAGAGAGCAAGAGATAATCCTCCATGTTACACTAATTGGTGCAGAAATTTTAGGCTTTGACGGCGAGATTAAAGAGAAAAATTATGCAAATTTCATTGTTTTAAGTGGAAAGACGAATTATGACGACATCTTCAAAAGCATCGTCTATGGCATGAGCAAGCAAAATGTGTTTATGACTGTAAAAAATGGAAAAATTCTTCAACAAAATGGCGTTTTTGCTATGGAAAATCGCTAAATTATGTTAAAATATGCGTAGAACATACCGACAAAGTAAATTTTCCTTAAAATACCAAACAACTTAAAAATTTGTTGAAAGTTTGTTTGTAAATTTATAGTGTTAAAGAAAAATTGCTACAAAAGAATTTTGGTGTGTAACAAAAAAGGAGTAACAAATGGAAATTAAAGAACAACTAGCCAGCGAGTTTGGACTTAGACACGATTATGTAGAGAACATAATTAACCTTATTGATGAGGGGAATA
>CALWGA010000027.1 GCA_944377825.1 uncultured Clostridia bacterium
ATCTCTTCAACAGCCTTTGCTATTTGAATTTTGTTGGCGTTCTTGTTGACAACAAAGGTATAGGTCTTGTTTTGAATTCCGCTATAACTCTTTTCCGTAAGTAGCGGTCTTACGATAATTTCATTCGATTCCATTACGCGTTTGCATCATCTAAGTATTTGATTGCAGATTCAGTCAAAACAACATTCTTGTTTGCGACAACTTCATATACATTTAAAAGAGAAACATCAACAGTTTCAAGATTTGGAATATTTGCAACCGCTCTAAGTTCCTTATCAGAATTTCCAGCATTAACAACCAAAACATTTCCTTTAAATTTGAAGGCGTCTAAGAATTTTTGAGCGTCCTTAGTTTTAGCTGAACTTACTTCAAACTTGTCAAGCACTGTTAAATTCTTATCTGCAAGTTTAGCACTGAGTGCGCTAAGAAGCGCCATTCTCTTTGCCTGTTTATTGACTTTCTTAGAAAAATCTCTTGGCTTTGGAGCAAACACAACTCCACCGCCCGTCCATTGTGGACCTTTTGTGGAACCTTGTCTAGCACGACCTGTTCCCTTTTGACGCCAAGGTTTCTTAGCGTGACCTCTAACTTCACTTCTAGTTAGTGTGCTTTTCGTGCCTTGTCTTTGGTTAGCATTGTAAGCGACAACAACTTCGTGAATGAGACCTTCGTTATACTCTACGCCGAAAACTTCGTTCTTTAAATTTTTTGTTCCCACTTCTTCGGCATTCATATTATATACTTTAACTTTTGCCATTTTCTCACTCCTTATCTAGTTTTCACAGACTGTCTTATGGTGAGAATTGCGCCCTTAGCACCAGGAACATTTCCCTTAATCATAAGAATATTTCTATCTGCGTCCACTTTAACAATCTCTAAGTTTTGAATGGTTACTTTTTCATTGCCGTATTGTCCAGGCATATTCTTGTTCTTGAACACGCGTGATGGAGATGAGTTTGCACTCATTGAACCAACCTCTCTGTGAACAGGGCCTGTGCCGTGTGTCATCTTCAATCTATGTTGATTCCATCTCTTGATAACGCCAGAGAAACCGTGACCTTTAGTTGTTCCAGAAACGTCAACCATATCCTTTTCTTTGAAGATGTCGGCTTTAACCACGCTTCCAACCTCTAAATCTCCGTCAAGGTTAACTTCCTTTAAAACCTTCATAGGTTCAACCTTTGCCTTATCGAACACGCCTTTGATAGGCTTTGTCACATTCTTTGTTTTCTTTTCGAATGCCACAACATACGCATTGTAACCATCAGTTTCTGTTGTTTTCTTTTGAACAACAACATTAGGACCAGCTTCAACAACTGTAACAGGAATAACACTTCCGTCGTCGGCAAAGACTTGTGTCATGCCAATCTTTTTTCCGATTATTGCCTTACTCACTTCTCTTTACCTCCTTATAAACTGATTTTAATCTCAACACCGGCAGGGAGTTCGAGTTTAGTCAAAGCATCTATCGCCTTATTTGTTGGATTGTAGATATAGATTAATCTCTTGTGTGTTTTGCTTTCAAATTGTTCTCTTGAATCTTTATACATGTGAGGAGAACGAATCACAGTAACCACCTCTCTGTCTGTTGGAAGTGGAATAGGCCCAGAAACTTTTGCACCGTTCTTGCCAGCAGTTTCAATAATTCTCTTGCAAGCTTGGTCAATAAGTGAATGCTCAAAAGCCTTAAGTTTAATTCTCATTTTTTGCATTAATAAATTACCTCCTTGTAAACGCTTCCCGAAATGTCGCATTAATGGCACAATTAAGAGTTTTCTGAGATTTTTACCCACTTTTTAATTTCTCATACACGCTCCCGTGTGTGTCACGCTGTTAGACTTAAAAAAATGTCATTTCGGTCACCTCAGCATCACTAGGCTGAGATTTGGTCCGCGCAAATTATCTTGCCACTGCTTGTTAAGTGCAAGTAACCTTGCGTTTCGCCCCATAAATAACAGCAAGCATATTATACCAAACTAAAACCGCCATGTCAACAGTTTTTCAAAGAAAAAATAAAAAAAGAAGGAAAATTTTCCTTCCTTAGTTAAGACCGTCTCTTTTATGCGTCTCCTTCTTTGCGGTTTCTTTGTCCGCCTCATTGTTAGCGCAAACATATTCTTGCAATTTTTTTGCTTCATCCATGTATTCATAGAACTTATCTGGAAGATTATATGCTTCATCTTCCAAATGGTGTTCAGCAATAACTTGCGTGAAGTTGACAAAATCTTCTGCCTGCTCATCTGTCATGCCACGAGAAGACTCGCCATAATATTTTATAAACTCCTCAACAATCGGCGCATCCTTGAGTTTCTCTGGCTCTTTTAGTGGCAGAGTGCCAAGTTGACGATATGTTTCCACCATTTGTCTATAAAACTTAATATCTTTAATCTCAACAAGATTTGGATTATAAAACTTTCTATCTTCTTTAGTTTCTTGTTTAGTCACCTTGTTTCTATTTTCTATTTTTAAATTTCGTGTTGTGTTGTAGTTGATTGTCTCATAGCACATATTCACTTCGTCAGGTATTATTAAGTGTGCTTTTATAATTTCATCGCCTAAAATTCCAACGGCATGATAATCTAATTGCATATTTTGAAGGTATCTTTTAATTTTTTCTCTACCCGCCTTCAAATCTTCTTCACTCTTTGCGCGATAAACAACTGCCACTTCATCTTTAACATTTCGAGTGATTTTTTCCGCCATATTCATGTTTGAACGAATTAAGTATACCGCATGCCCTAAAACCAATCCATCCTTACATTCATAACCTATTCCTGTTTTTGAGTCAAGCACAATAAAACCATTAACACCTTTTCTCATATCATTCTCCTTTAATTTATTATAACACGTTAAAAACTCAAAATCAAGTGTTATCATTATAAAAGTTTAAGTAATATTTTTGAATTATTGGTGGATGATTTATATATGTATTACACACAAATATATTATTCCCCTTTTTTAAACCAGTGGAAAGTGACAAAGTTTTTAAATCTTTCAAGTGATTCAATCTCTTTTGGATATTTCTCTTTGCAAAGTGGATAGAGTTCCGCGCAGAAGTGGTCCTTATGCTTTCGCCAAACGATAACTCTAAAATATCTCTTTCGGTTGCGCTTGTATTTTTCAATATCCACAACATTCTTAAACTTTTCAAGATTATCTGAAACATCGGCGCTGACAAGCAATCTTAGACACTTATTACAAATCGGCTTGCCACAATTTTTCATCTCTTTTTTGCCTTTGATTTGGTAGATGTTGAAGCATGGTCTTAAATATTTTTGCGCAGGCTCATAGTCGGCTAAAATAACCGTCTTTTCATAACGCGAAACCTCCGAACCAGAACTTACCATTCTAAAATCAGGTACAGTGAGAACTTGAGACATAAAGATGTCGTAATGAGCACTATCGAGATGTCTGCTCCCCACTGTTGTTTGGTCATCCGGCGAATATCCAGAAGAAAAGAGGTAGGTCTGCCATAACTTTTTGAAACACAATATCTCCGCCATGGTTATGTATGTGTGAACTGTCACATGGATGTTTAAGTGTCGCAAGCAAACAAATTGATAGAAGTTACTTCTTGTTATAACAAGTTCCTTTCCAAGTTCATCCGCCACCAGTTTGTATCTGTCATGAAGGCGTTTAATCTTATCTAAATATGTAAAGAAGTTTCTTGCGTGAACTCCCCATAAATCTCGTGAGGAATTTCCCATATAGAAGTGTGTGATTCTTAATTTTTCATCTTCGCAGTTGGCGTATTTGTATATGGTATAGAACGAGTCGACACCCAGCGAATTTGCCGTTCCAACAGCCGTTCCGCCAAGCGGTTTATCGTCGGTTTCGCATAAAATTCTTGTGTGATATATAGTTTTGTCACCAGCGACAAGTTTAGGAATAAAATTCTCTTCTAAGTGACACTTTAAATCTTTTGTGATAGGTAAGTAACTTGCAATGTCGTGCTTTTCGCGCATAGCAATCGGCAAAAGCAAAATCACAAAGGCGTCCGCGCGCTCTGTTAAAAGATATTTTTTCCACTTATTTTCGCATTCAATAAACAACTTATGTTTCCACTTATTTATTGTAAATTCGCAATTAAGGCGCACCCCCCCCGATTTTTATCGAGAGATAAAAAATCTTCAGTCCAAATTCTTTTTATCGTTATCATAAGTTTCTCCTACTATATAAAACTCTATCCTTATAATAATAAACATAACAAAATTAGTCAAGCG
>CALWGA010000028.1 GCA_944377825.1 uncultured Clostridia bacterium
AGATAAGAAAATTATTTTTATCTATAGTTTTTTGTGATAAAATATAAAGAGTTAAAAAATCAATTTTTAATAAAAAATGTAGAAAAAATATTTTTATTAAATAGTATATTAAGGAAATTAGAAATAAAGTATAATAATAAAAAATGGGAGTTTATATGAAAGAGTTTGATGTTTTGGTGCTAGGCGGTGGTGTTGGCGGTATGATGAGTGCAATATATGCTAAACGCCGTGGAAAAAATGTGGCAATTATTGAAGAGATGATGCTTGGTGGCGTGCTTTGGTCGATTGAAAAGATAGAGAATTTTCCTTCCTATGCCGAAGTTTCTGGGGCAACGCTTGCCGAAAATTTTATTAAGCAAATTAAACATCTTGGTGTCGTATCGATAAGTGACGAGATTGTGGATGTCGATTTTTCGGCAGAGAATAAAATTTTGGTTGGCAAAAAAGATAGTTATACCGCAAAAGGTGTGATAATCGCAAGCGGACTTTCTTACAACAAACTCGGCTCAAATGAAGATGAATATTTAGGGCGCGGAGTGAGTTATTGTGCCGTATGTGATGCAAATTTCTATAAGGATAAGGATGTTGCAGTGGCATCGCGAAAAGGCAGTGGCATTAAAGGCGCGTTGGACCTTGTGGGCGTGTGCAAATCGGTGACTATTCTTGACAGCGAAGATTTAAGCGTATATGCAAAACATAACAAAAACGAAAAGATAAAAGTCCTTTCTCTTGTCAAAGATTTAAAGGTGACAGGAAAGAACATGGTGGAAGGCGTGACTTTCAATGTCGGTGATAAGGAAGAAAAAATCAAGACTTCCGCACTCTTTGTGGAACTTGGCAAAAAGCCAAACACCGCACTTTTTAAAGATTTGAAACTCGATGAAAATGGCTACATTTTAACAGATGAATATATGGAAACATCCATTAAAGGCGTGTTCGCTGTGGGAGATATTCGCGCGGGCAAACTTAAACAACTTGTCTGTGCTTGCTCGGATGGGGCGATAGCGGGGCAAAAAGTTGGGACAGACACCAACTACGCTTAACGCCGACACGAAAAATTAAAATTTTTCTAACGGCTACTCCGTTGGTTTCTCTTCCCAGTCCTCTTCCCTGTAGGTGATTTTTGATTTATGCTCGCCGAACGCAGTTCTACACTTCGCAAAATCAAAAATTGATTGGGGATAGCGTAAGCGTGGCGTTGAAAGTTAAGTGAAGAGTTGTGGAAGATTTAGAAAGTTTTAAATTTTTTAGATTGTGTTTTATAATTTTATAGCACAAAATGTGGTGTAGTATTCATTGCATAATACACCATAAATTGTAATAATTGTTTTAGTATCAAGTTATTCAATACAATAAAAAATTCCTAGTTCTTCACTTTTCACTCTATACACAATCTATCCACAACTCTTCACTGCGAACCAGAATGGTTCACCTTCACTCTTCACTTTTTTAAACTTTTCACTCAACTTTTTATGCTTGCTATTTCTTCATTTTTTCATTATTAGAAATTTGTTTGACAATTCATAATAAAATTTGTAAAATATATACTTATAGAAGAAATTTAGGAGAATTGTATGGATTTTGTTGCGATTGAGAAAAAATGGAATAAAATTTGGGAGGATACCCAACTTTATAGATTTGACGAGAAAAAATTGGATAAAAAATTCTACCTTCTAGAAATGTTTTCCTATCCTAGCGGAGCGAGTCTGCATTTAGGTCACTGGTGGAACTTTGGTCTTTCCGACAGTTTTGGGCGATTTAAAAGACTTCAAGGCTACAATGTTTTTCAGCCGATGGGGTTTGATGCGTTTGGGCTGCCTGCGGAAAACTATGCGATAAAGACTGGCATTCATCCAGAGGATAGCACGTGCCACAACATCAAGGTTATGGAAGAGCAACTTAAAGAAATGGGCGGTATGTTCAACTGGGAGTATGAACTTATCACTTGTGACCCTGAATACTATAAGTGGACGCAATGGCTCTTTATTCAACTCTTCAAGAAAGGGCTTGCTTACCAAAAGGAAGCGCCAGTCAATTTCTGCCCTTCGTGCAACACCATAATCGCCAACGAGCAGGTGGTCGACGGCGTATGCGAGCGCTGTGGCAGTGAAGTTGTTAGAAAAAATATGCGTCAATGGTTTTTCAAAATCACCGACTATGTTGAGGAACTGCTCTCTGGACTGGACACTATCGACTGGCCAGAAAAGACAAAGACCTTGCAACGAAATTGGATTGGTAAAAGCGTGGGCGCTGAGGTTGATTTTAAGTTAGAGGATAGCGATGAAAAATTGACAGTCTACACCTCGCGTGTGGACACAATCTACGGCGTAACATTCCTTGTCATTGCGCCAGAACACAAACTTGTTCCAAAACTTGTGACAAAGGACAGAGAGAGTGCGGTTAAAGAGTATGTTTTGAACGCCTCTAAAAAAGACGAAATCACGCGCACAAGCACCACATCTCCAAAAACTGGCTGTTTTACCGGCAGTTATGTCATCAATCCGTTGACAAATGAAAAAGTGCCTGTGTTTGTTGCTGACTATGTCATTTCCACTTACGCAACAGGCATTGTTATGGGCGTGGCTGGGCATGATGCGCGCGACTATGATTTCGCGAAAAAATACAACCTTCCTATCAAAAAGGTCATCAATGAAGTTGGCAAGACCGACACTGAACTACCTTTCTGCGAATATGGGGAACTAGTTAACTCCGCCGAATTTAGCGGTATGAAGAGCGAAGAGGCAAAGATTAAAATAGTTGAAAAACTCGAAAAAA
Source organism: uncultured Clostridia bacterium (assembly GCA_944377825.1). Taxonomy (GTDB): domain Bacteria; phylum Bacillota; class Clostridia; order Christensenellales; family UBA1242; genus Caccovivens. The sequence goes on from CALWGA010000028.1 coordinate 2,776, forward strand.
TGGGCGCTGGCAGAAAGAAAGTGAACTACAAACTCCGTGACTGGTCGGTGGCTAGACAACGCTATTGGGGATGCCCGATACCTATCATTCACTGCCCACACTGCGGTGCTGTGCCTGTGCCAGAAGAAGATTTGCCGGTAATACTTCCACATATAACCGACTATAAGCCAGACGGCAAAGGTCCACTTGGCAAGTGCAAGGAATATATGAATGTTAAATGTCCAAAGTGCGGGCATGATGCTCAGCGCGAGGCGGACACACTCGACACCTTTGTGGACTCTTCTTTCTATCAACTCCGCTATCCTGAATCTCTTCGAAATGATAAGGAGATTTTTAACAGGCAGTTTGTTGACAAGATGTTGCCAGTTGACTGCTATGTGGGCGGGGTTGAGCATGCCACAATGCACCTACTATACTCTCGCTTTATCACAAAGTTTTTGCGTGATATTGGTTGCCTTGACTTTGACGAGCCTTTCCAAAGACTTTTCCATCAGGGCATGGTGCTTGGAGCAGACGGAAAGAAGATGAGTAAGCGTAACACTTCTAAAACTGCCGATGACTATGTAAAGACCTATGGTAGTGATGCTCTCCGCCTTCACATGATGTTCTCGCTTAAATACATTGACGGCGGAATTTGGAACGATGAGGGCTTGAAACACATGAAAGCCTTTATGGAGAGGGTTGAGCGCATAGTTTTGAAGTGGAAAGATACTGTCGGAGAAAATGTTTACGGCGAAGAGGAAAAGGAACTTGACTATGTTTTGAACAGAACGATAAAAGAGGTTGCTGAAAACTTCGAAACTTTCTCGTTCAACAGCGCGATTGCTCGCATTATGGAACTTGTCAACGCCATGTATAAATATGACATGAAAGGCAAAAACGGCAAGTTTAAGAGAAAGGTTGTGAAAGATTTACTTATCCTTCTCGCTCCAGCCACACCGCATTTTTCTGAAGAACTTTGGGAGGTGTTAGGCGAAGAATATTCCATCTTCAATCAGCGCTATCCAAAATATGAAGAGTCAAAGATTTCACTTGAAAAAGTGGAGATTGCTGTTCAAATCAACAGCAAGATTGTGGCAAGGTTAGATGTTGAAACAAATCTAAGCGAAGATGAACTTATTGAAAAAATCACAGCCGACGAAAAGGTTGCTCCGTTATTATCAGGTAAACAGATTGTTAAAAAGATTGTTGTGCCAAAGCGCCTTGTCAACTTAATCGAGAAATAAAGATATATAAAAAAATGACACTTTAAAGTGATAAAAATTTTAAATTCACTTTTAAGTGCCATTTTTTATTTTATGTGATGAATTTATATAACAAAAAAGAGCGAAAATTCGCTCTTTTAGTATTTATATTTGTTTCTAAAAGCAAATTTTATTAAATAACATCCTTTACGCTTTTTTATTTTTCTTTGTTTCTTTTTCTACCTTTGCTTTTTCGGTGTCATCCACTTTCTTTTGGAGTTTGTTCACATCGTTTTCAAGTTTTTGAAGATATTTTGCCTCTTCTTCCGCTCTTTTTTGTTCTTCTTCAATTTTTCTTTGCTCTTCACGCTCTTTTTTGCGCTTTTGGGCGTAGATAACAAGATAGTAGATACCAATAACAATAGCGAAGAAACCAAGTGTGATTAAGAGTGCTGAATAGAAACTTGTGCCGATGTCAAAGTTTGCGAGCACATTCAAGAGCATGTATACCCAGCAGAATACCGCGATGAATGGAAAGACGATGGCAGTTAAAATTTTAAGCACATTGCCAGCATCTTCTCTACGTCTAAAGTAGATGATTGCTCCTGCGATTGAAATGATTGTGAACACGATTGCTAAGATAAACGCTGCTTGACTTTCAACAGATAGGTTGTTTAAATCCATAATAACCTCCAACTTATGACTATATTTTATCATACATTTTTTAAATTGTCAATATTCAAATTTAATATTTCTATAAATTTTATTTTTTATTTGCAAATTTCATAAATTTTTTATTATAATATCGATATGAAAGAAGAAAAAGTCGAAAAAATGGCGAATGACGCTGAA
>CALWGA010000029.1 GCA_944377825.1 uncultured Clostridia bacterium
GGTCGACAACAATCTTGTAGTACAAAAGGGTATGAAGATAATAAAGAATGATAATCTCTCTTTCTCTCTCATCAAGTTCACTCTTTATTATCTTCATAACCTTTTGTACTACAAGATTGTTGTCGACCTGTTCAAAAAGTTCATCTTCATCGGAAGACAGCACATCTTCAAGTTCCAAATCGTTATCTTCTTCGTTACTGCTCGTCAAACTATTTAAGGATACCACATTTTTATGCTTTTTGTTGGCGCGAATAAGCATGAGAATTTCATTATTGATACATCTTGCCGCATAGGTCGAAAGTTGTACCTTTTTGTCATAGTCGAAGGTGTCAATCGCCTTGATAAGCCCTATAGTTCCAACAGACAAAAGGTCATCGACTTCAAGCGAATTGGTGTAGCGCTTAACAACATGCGCAACAAGCCTAAGGTTGTGGCTGATAAGTTTGTCACGAGCCTTCATATCCCCCTTTTTCATCTTCTCAAACTCCGCCTTTTCTTCTTCAAGCGTCAACGGTTTTGGAAAGCCTTGCACCGTGTTGATAAAGTTGGTGAAAAGGCTAATTCGACTGAAAAAGTAAACAAAACTCTCAAAAATCATACACACCCCTATGCATGATTTATATGCGGTATTTTGTCGAATTTTGCTTGACCAAGGCGAAAACTTCGCTTTTGCGCGTTTTCGAGTAAACTCGAAAAGCATCACCTTTACGCTTGTTTTCGCCGACGGGGCTCCCCGAAAGTGCGTGTCACTTTTGGGGTAAATTCAGCGACCAAACACTCATACGAATTTCGTATAATGGGAACCCTAAAAACGCTTGTCGTTTTTAGGGAAAAGGAACAAACAAACGAATGGTAAGACTTTTGGCGTAAGACAAAAGTTGAAATGAAGTGCAGTTTGTGACGCTGTCGCTACTTAATAGGTTTTGATTTAGAGTTAGGATAAAAGCGCAGAAAAATCAAAGACTCTCAGTGAAGAGTTGTGGAAAGATTAGAAAAAATGAAAGGCTGTATTTATATTTATTGATTAAAACTAAAATAATTATAAGGAATATAAATTGCAAATCATATCAAAATATGTTATAATATAAAATATGAAAGAAAAAGTATTTATTAAAAATAGAGATGGACTTAAAATTGCTATCAATGTAATAACAAGTCCAATAAATAAAAAACTAGTGATTTTGGAACATGGTTTAAGTGCAAGAAAAGAATATCCGCACATGCTTGTTATGGAAGAAATTTTTGCTAAACATGGATTTAATGTTGTAAACTTTGATGCCACAAATTCTCTCAATGAAAGTGATATTGCTCCTAGTGGTATTACATTCTCTGGGCATTATAACGATTTAGTTGATGTTATTAATTGGACAAAAACACAGAAATTTTATGTTGAACCATTCGCTTTAGCAGGTCAGTCGCTTGGTGCTGCTTCATGTTTGAAATATGCTGGAACATACCCTAATGATGTTAATCTACTTGTTGTTGCATCTTGCCCCTTTGTTGTTGGAGAAAATCTTGTTAAAAACGATATGATGATGATAGAAGTCGAAAAAAATGGTTTTTATGATAAAGTTTCAAAAAGTGTGAACCGCACTTTAAGAATAAACAAAATTTTCAATGATGATATAAAAACAATTAATTTGGAGCCACAAATAAAAAATATTAAAGCAAAAACTTTTGTGATACAGGGACTGCTTGACAGCGAATATATCATTGAAACATCAAAACAAATATATGACCTATTAAACACTGAAAAGCAATTAATTTACTTAAAAAATACCCCTCATGACCTTGCCAACACGCCAGAGACAAAAAAAGTTTTTGTTGAAACAATGGAAAATATATTAAAAAAATGACCGCAAATCATGCAGTCATTTTTTATTTAACTCTTCACTTAAACGCCAACGGCGTTTCTTCACTGCGAGCCATTGGCTCGCCTTCACTCTTCACTTTTTAAAATCTTCCACAACTGAAAGGCTTTGCCTTTCCTTCACTGGAAGTCGGTAGACTTCCCTTCACTCTTGCGTCGCAAACGAAAATCGCACTATGTTGGCGATTTTGTCGCTACTCAAAGTGGTTTTTATTATATAAAATTAATTTTCGGTTTTGCGAAGCGTAGAACTTTGTTCGGTGTAGCACAAACCGAAAATCACCTACAGGGAAGAGGACTAGGATGAGAAACCAACGGAGTAGCCGTTAGAAAAATTTTTAATTTTTCGTGTCGGCGTTAAGCGCAGTTGGTGTCTGTCCTAATTATTTAGAAAAGTCCTTCCACAAACTAGTCGGCGTTGAATGGTTCTAGGTCTTTCACACCTTCGCCGACGCCGACAAAGACAACTGGAAGTTTATACTCCTTTTCAATTGCAATGATAACTCCGCCCTTTGCTGTACCGTCAAGTTTGGTGAGAATTATACCATCAATTTTCATAAACTCATCAAACGCCTTAATCTGCGATAGTGCGTTTTGCCCTGTGGTGCTGTCGAGGACTATAAAGGTGTATTTATGTGCTTCTGGGTATTCTCGATTTATAATTTTGTCGATTTTTTTAAGTTCTTCCATAAGGTTGGTTTTTGTGTGAAGTCTGCCCGCCGTGTCCACAATGAGCACATCGGTTTTCTTTGCCTTGGCGCTTGATATTCCGTCAAACACCACTGCCGCCGCATCGGCGCCCTCGGCATGCTTGATTATTCTTGTTTTTGTGCGCTCTGCCCACTCGTTTAACTGCGAAGAAGCCGCCGCACGAAAGGTGTCGCCTGCAACAAGCGTTACCTCTTTTTTATTACCCTTAAAATATGAGGCAAGTTTGCCGATGGTTGTGGTTTTTCCCACGCCGTTCACACCAACAATCGTGATTATGCATGGATATTCAATTTCAATCTTCGGCGCATCAAGAAAATATTGCTTCAAGATTGATTTAAGTTCCTTTTTGACATCCTCGCCCTTTCTAATCTTCTTTTTATGGCAGACATCGCGAAGTTCATCGACAATCTCCATGGAAGAGTTCACGCCAACATCGGAAGAAATCAAAATGTCGGTAAGGTCGTCAAAAAATTCGTCATTAAGTTCGCCGTGGCTAAGTAGTTCGTCAAGTTTGCGAGTTATGGCATCCTTAGTCTTTTTAAGCGCCTGCCCTATCTTTTTAAAAAGTCCCATCTTATCTCCTTAATTTGCCTGTTCTGCCTGCTTGATAGCGTCTGCAAGTTTAACCGAAACAATCTTCGAAACGCCCTTCTCTTCCATTGTCACACCATAAAGGCTGTCCGCAAGTTCCATGGTCGGCTTTCTGTGCGTGATGACAATAAACTGCGTGGACTCGGAAAGTTTCTTAAGATACAACGCAAATCGCTCAATATTCGCATCGTCAAGCGCAGCCTCAATTTCGTCTAGTAGCGAGAATGGAAGTGGTTTCAATCGCAAAATCGAGAACAAAAGCGCAATAGCAGTGAGCGTCTTTTCTCCACCAGAGAGAAGAGAAAGTTTATTCGCCGCCTTACCTGGCAGTTGCACCATAATTTCTACGCCCGCAAGAAGTGGGTCCTCGCTTTCGGTGAGTTCAAGCCTTGCATTGCCACCGCCAAAGAGTTCGCGGAATACCACCTTGAAACTTGAATTTATCTTTTCAAATTCTTCGTTAAACTTTGTCAGCATTTCGCCGGATAGGTCTTTGATGATGGTCACTAAGTCCTCTTCCGCCTTTTTAAGGTCCGCCGACTGCGTGGACATGTCGTTATATCTATCGAGAAGCGTTGCCACATCCTCAATCGCATGCACATTGACATAGCCGAGTGCGGAAATATCTTTCTTCAACTTATTAATCGCAATGCTCGCTTCTTTATAGTCGAAGTCCGGTCGCCTGTGCTCTAGGCAAGTGGTGTAGGTAAGGTTGTATTCTTCATAAATACGCTCTTGCATCGCCTCGAGTTCGCTATCTACCTTAGACAAGTTCATCTCTTCGCGATATTTTTTGTCATTTATGCGTGAAATTTCCTCTAAAACGCCAGTTTTAATCTCATCATACTTTTTAAGAGTGGCAGAGATGTCGCCTTTCTCTTGTTCCAAACTTTCTCGCTTCAAGCGTATGGCATTCATGTTGTCCTTTGCGGTGGAAGGTCCAGCGTTTTCAATCTGCACCTTAATCATCTCTTCCGCCTGACTGATAAACATCTCATTTTCGCTAATCGACTTTGAGAAAGTCACAACGTTGGCGTTTTGCTTGTCGATTTCGGCTTGAAGTCTATCAAGTTCGTCGCTCAAATTCTTAACCTTTTCTTCGCATGAAGCAATCTCCACCTTTGTGGTGGTCATGTTGTTGACAATATTATCTCGCTCCGCACGAAGTGCGTTTGATTTTTCCTGCTTTTGCTTGATGAGTAGGTCGGCATCTTCCTTATTACCACTTAGCGCGTTCTGCACAAGATTGATTTCGCTGAGTTCGCCGTCGATAAGTTTAATCTTGTTCTCAACGGTGGTCTTTTCCATGGAATAGACCTTTTGTTCTTCTTCCGCTTCCTCTAAGTCCTTACCTATCACGTCTAACTTTTCTTGCTCTTTAACAAGCCTAATTTCGCAGTCGTTTCTTTGCGCGTTATACTCCTCTTCCTTACGCGCCAAATTAGCAGTTTCCGCTTTCAATTGCTCGATTTCAGCACTCATCTCGCTTTCTTGTTTTTGGAGTTTGGTAATTTCCGTTAAAAGCGTTTCAATCTCGCGCTGGCGAGAGATAAGGTTGACCGCCTCGCTCTTCTTACTGCCACCAGTGAGCGAACCCTGCGTGCTGACAACATCGCCATCAAGCGTCACAATTTTAAACGAGAAGCGGTTTTCTTGTGCTAGACTCACCGCCGTTGCCAAAGTGTCAACAATAACCGTTGCGCCAAGCAAGTTGCTGATAACATTATCTATCTGCTTATCGTAATCGATAAGTTTGCTTGCCACACCGAAAACACCCTTCTTGTCCGCCACAAGTCTTGCATCTAGGTCTCGGCGTTTCATGGAGTTAATCGGTAAGAATGTGGCACGCCCGAACTTATTTTCCTTTAAGTATGCAATTAAAGCTTTTGCGCCATTTTCGTTGAAGGTGACGATGTTTTGCACTGCCGCGCCGAGTGCCACCTCAACAGCAGTTTCAAATTGCGCTGGCACTTTAATGAGCGAAGCAAGCACGCCCACCATTTTGCTTTTAAGTGCGCTGTTTCTTTCGCTGTCCTTTAAAATCTTTTTAACCGCATAGGCATAGCCCTCAAACTCCGCCTGCATTTCAAGAAGGAGTTTTCGCCTATTCTCATAAACCTTAATCTGTGTGGCAAGGTTCGCCTTATCATTCTCCAAATCGCGCAGTTTTTTGGTGGATATAAAGTTTTTGCTGGCAACATCCTTGCAATTTTCTTTGATTTCTTCAAAAGACTTGGAAAGTAGTTCCACATTTTTCGAGGTGTCGGCGTTCAATTTTCTTAAACTTTCCACCTTGCCCTGTGCTTCGTTTAAATTCTTTGTTAAATTCTCTAAATTTTCCTTTAAAATGTTTTTCTCTGCCTCATAGCGCGATGCGTTGCTCTTGACATCGGCAAGTGAGCCCAAGGTGTCGATAAACTTTTGTTGAGATAACCCTGCCTCGTTTTCACTCGCTGTCATCTCGTCAACAATTTCAAGGTGTTTGTTCGACAAGCCCGCATAGGTCTTTTTCAGTGTTTCAAGTCGCTCAGAAAGTTTATCTAACTCCGCCTTTTTCTCCTCGCGCGTCTCTTCGCAGTTCTCTAAAACGGTTTTGGCGTTCGTTAGGTCAAGGTGAAGCCTATCGTTCTCTCTTTGAGTGTAGTTGATTTTTTCGCGGATGACCTTGATTTCGCCCTCTTGCTTTTCTATTTCCACAGTAACACGAAGAAGTTCCTCGTTGAGATGAGAAATTTCCTTATCAAACTTGTCCATTTTGGCAAGCGTTTCGTCATACTTTGCCGAGGTATCTTCAAGTTCCGCCTGACGATTAGAGAGTTCTTCGGCAAGACCTTGAAGCCTTTGATTAATCTCCGCCTTAACATTGTGCGCGTTCTCATAGGAATAGATATACGCGTTGACCTCTAAGTCCTTAAGTTGCCCCTTATATTCCAAATATTTCTTGGCGTCCTCAGCCTGCTTTTTAAGTGGTCCCATTTGCCTTTCAATTTCGGCAACGATGTCGTCAATTCTCACCAAATTTTCGCGCGTGCGCTGAAGTTTTCTCTCTGCCTCGTCCTTTCGGCTCTTAAATTTGGCAATACCAGCCGCCTCTTCGAACATCGCTCGGCGCTCTTCTGGCTTTTCGTCGACAATCTCGCTGACCTTGCCCTGCCCGATGACCGAATAACCATTCTTACCGATACCGCTGTCAAACAAAAGGTCGGTTATATCCTTCAATCTACAGGTATTTTTGTTGATTTGGTATTCGCTTTCGCCAGAGCGATAGAGTTTTCTTGTTATGCTTAACTCGTCGTATGAGATGTTGAAAAATCGGTCAGTGTTATCAAAGGTCAAAGTCACTTCGCAGTAAGATAGACTTCTTCTCTTTTCCGTGCCTTTAAAGATGACGTCCTGCATATTGTCACCACGAAGCGATTTGGCGCTCTGCTCACCCAAAACCCAACGGATAGCGTCGGAAACATTGCTCTTTCCGCAACCGTTAGGTCCGACAATAGCAGTAAATCCGCCATTAAATTCAATGGTGGTCTTATCTGCAAACGACTTAAATCCAATCATCTCAATTTTTTTAAAATACATATCTTTATCCTTAAATTAAACTAAAAATATTTTATCACATCTCGCCTAGCATTCAAAAAGATTTTTAATATTTTACAAATTTTTCGCCTTAAAATTTTTTAATTAGAAACTAAAATCACTCGTCTTTAAAAAGTTTTTTGATGGCAACAAAGGCGGCGTTTTGCTCGGCACTTATCTTATCTTTGCCATAGCCAGTAGAAATTTTGTCCTCATCCATATAGAAACTTGCCACAAAGTTATCGCCCTCGCGCTCGGTCACATATTTTATTGTGCATTTAAAATTTGCCTGCACAAGTTCTTGAAGTTCGGATTTGTAGTTATCATTTTCCACATTTTCAAAGTTTTTAAGGTTTAACTTTTCGATTATGAAATTTCTTGTAAACTCAATCCCTTTTTCAAGGTATATCGCACCTATTATCGCCTCAAAAACATCGCCTTTGATAGCGCGTGTTACCTTACCTTGCAAACTTTTGCCCAAGTTTAACTCGCTTTCAACATCAAGTTTGTCGAAACACTCCGCAAGATATTCTTCCGAAACAAAGTGCGCGCGAAGCACCGTCAAATCGCCCTCTGACTTATTGGAGTTTAAAAAGAGATATTCGCCCACCAAAAAGTCGAGTATGCTATCCCCCAAAAACTCCAAGCGCTGATAGTTATTTTTAGATTTAGATGGATGAGTGAGCGCCTCTTCGATATACTTTCTGTTTTTAAACTCCACGCCTAATTTTTCATCAATTTTCTTCAATGTTCATATCTCCAATCATCTTTTCAATTTTTTCAATCAGTCTATTTTCATGTAGTTTCACAACCTGATTGATGGAAGCGGTTATGTTATCTCTTCCACATGAGCCATGATTCTTCACGATAAGTTTTTTAACGCCCAAGAATGGTGCTCCACCGTGCTTGTTAGCGTCAAGTTTGGTTTTTAAGTTCTTAAAAGTCTTTTTCATAAACAATGCGCCTATCATCGACATAGCGCTTGACTTAATTTCGCTTTTCAGCACCGAAAGAATGGCACTCGCTGTGCCTTCCACCCCCTTCAAAAGCGCATTTCCAGCAAAGCCGTCAGTGACTATGACATCGACATTGCCAGACATAACCTCCTTGCCTTCCACATTGCCGACAAAGTTTATCGGCAGTTTCTTCATAAGCGGATAAGTTTCTCTCACAAGTTCGTTTCCCTTATGCTCTTCTGTTCCGTTGTTAAGTAGCGCCACACGAGGCTTATCCACGCCTTCCACAATCGAGTAATACGCGCTCCCCATAATGGCAAAATGAAGAAGATTTATGCTCTTGCAGTCGATGTTTGCACCGCTGTCGATGATTATCACATCGCTACCCTTCTTTGTTGGAAGAATAGGTCCAAGTGCTGGTCGAGAGATGCCCTTAATACGCCCTATCTTCATGATAGCGCCAGAAAGAATGGCGCCAGTGCTACCCGCAGACACCAACCCAATAACATCTTCATTTTCTTTCAGAATGTCAAAGGCTTTAACAAGCGAAGAGTCCTTTTTTTGCCTTATCGCAACCGTTGGCGTGTCGTCATTTGTGATTACTTCGCTTGCATGCACAATGGTTATGCGCTCATCCCTGCCTTTTAAAATCTCTTTAATTTTTTTCTCATCGCCAGTAAGAATTATCTCTAAGTCTTTATTTCCTTTAATAGCCTGAATTGCTCCTTCCGCAACTTCAAGAGGAGCATTATCGCCACCAAAAGCATCAACAACAACTTTCATAATACTCTCCAAAATAAAAGATTTTGCAAATCCTTGCAAAAATATAATAACAAATATAAAAAAATAAGTCAAAGAAATAAATATATTTCTTCAACTTAAAATAATAAATAAAATAAATCAAAGAGTGAAGTATGATAAAAAAGGAAGAGTTGTAAAAAAAGTAAGAGTGAAAAGTGAAGGAACGCCGTTGGCGTTCAGTGAAGAACTGTGGTATATTTTTATAAAAGTTTATTTAACCCATATAACCCATGTAATAAAAACCACTTTACTCTCAACGCACTTCTTACACACTCTCAAATCAATTTTCGATTTTGCGTGGGGAAGGGCTTTGCCCGGCACGCACAAATCGAAAATCACACACATGGAAGAGGACAAGGAAGAGAAACCGACGGAGTAGCGGTTAGGAAAATTTTATTTTCCGTGTCCGCGTTAAGCGGAGTTGGTGTCTGTCCTTATTTTTACTTTAACTTAAACGACACTTTGCCTTCTTCTTCGTCCTTGCTTATCACCTCAACCTCAATTTCGTCATCCACTTTCACAAGTTCGTAGATGTTCTTTGTTCGGTCCTCGGTGCAGTTTTGAATGTGAAGAAGTCCAGTTGCGCCATTTGGCACTTTAACAATCGCGCCGAACCTTAAAAGTTTAACCACTTTGCCAGTGTATACCTCGCCCACTTGAAGTTCCTTGATGCGTTCTATTTTAGGGTCTGGCAATAGCACTTTAAGGGAAAGTTCCACCTTTTTGTTCTCTCGGTCAAGCCCAATCACCTTAAAGGTGTAGGTCCCACCTTCGTGAATGGCATCGCTGACATTTTCAAGTTTGTCATAGGAGATGTTTGAAATGTGAAGGAAACAATCCACGCCGTCAACCTCAACAAACGCACCATACGGCATAATCTTTTTAACTTTGCCAGTCACAATTTTGTTTATAAATATGGAGTTCCAAAAGTTATTTTCTGTTGCCACCTTAATCTGCTCTTGAAGAAGTTTCGCACTTGCCACGATGCTCTTTTTCTCGTGGTCAATTTCAGTGACAATCACCTCTAACTGCTTACCGACAAAACTTTTCAAATCTCTCACATATTTAAGTGATGCCTCGCCTGCTGGCACAAACACAGTGTAGTCGCCTAACTTTGAATGCAGTCCGCCGTTATTCACACTTGTCACAACAAAGGTGAACTTGCTTCCAAGGCGGAGAGATTGCGCATTTTGGTTAGCAATCTTCAAATCGCGTGCTAGCCTCATACTTGCCTCAATCAAGCCCTCTTCATTCTTTTGCTTTGTGATTATTACAGAATATCTATCACCAATCTTAACATCGTCAAAATTGTCAAAATCGCTTGACGGAATAAAGGCATCATTCTTTCCGCCGATATTAAAAATCACTCCGTCCTCTCGTTTAAGCACCACCACGCCGTCAAAAGTTTGTCCCTTTTTGTAACTTGTGAAAGTTTTGTCAATTAAATCTAAATTAAATTCTTCGCTCATCCTCTTTGTCCTTGTGAAATATTAAATCTAATAATAGAATAGCAAAAACAACAAGATATTGTCAAAGAAAATTAAAAAAATATTGATATTTTTATTGATTTATTATTTTGTTTATGTTTAAATGCTTATATGGAAAAAGTGAAAGATTTAATTTTGTATCAAATCGTTAAAAATAGGCACTACAAAGTTGGAGATAAGATTATTTTTAACGAAAACACAATAACAGGTCAATATGAAAAAGTTTTTCAGAAAAAATATCAAATTGAAAATATAAGGCTAGCAAATTTGTTTTATGATTTCAAACAAAATAAGAAAATTGTCAAAAAAAATATTCGCCCAATCGCATACCTATGTGATGATTATGACTTGCTTGTTAGAGAACTTGCAGTAGAAAAAATAAGAAAAGAATATTACAAAGAAAGACCATCAAGACTACATTGTATGTATTTGTCACTATCAAAAGAAACTGCCCTAATAAATTTTGAAAAAAGCAGAGAAAAACATCTACAAGCCGTGGCAGTGAAATTAAAAGGTAAAATTTTCAAATGCGGCAATTTTATGCTGGACAGAAATGGCGGAAGTTTTGAAGATTATGAGAAAATGGCACACGCCTATTGGTCGCAAGCCGATGTCGCTGATGCCGATGTCAAGGAGATTTTATTTGAAGGCGAAGCGGAAATTGTGGAAATTTTAAAAGAAAGATAAAAGATTAGGTTTCGCTCCTAATCTTTTTTTACAATCATTTAAATCTATCTCTAACTCTTCACTTTCTAACACCTTTCACTTTTTATTTTTTCTTTTTCTTCGCTTGCAATTTTTGGTCATAATCATATTTTATTTCTAACATTTTCTCTCTCACAACCTTGTTTGCTTCTTCAAGTGTTACCTCATCAAGTTTTTTGCCATAGAAATCAGAGAGTTCATAAGGTTCGCCGATTATGATTTTTGACTTTCTAAATGCTTTTGGCTTACTCACCACCCACATAGGCACAATCGGTGTTTTTGTTTTGATGGCGATAAGCGCAAGTCCGCTTTTCACTTCTCCTAGAACCGCACTTTCGTCTTTAAGCCTTGTGCCTTCTGGAAAGATAAATAGTTTCTTGCCTGCCTTAAGCGCCTTCATGCACTCTTTAATCGCGTTGATATCATTACCTTCACGGTCGATGAAAATTGCTCCTAAATGCTTTAAGATAAAACCGAAAAACTTGTTTTTTGCAAGTTCTTTTTTTGCTAAAATCACAACTTTTTCCTTGGTGTGAAGAAGATAGTTGACGATGTCCCAATTCGAGCGATGGTTGGAACAAAGTATCGCCTTACCCTTTGGGCGATTTTTTCTTCCATAGATGTATGTTGGATAAAGAATGGAAAGCGGTATCCATAAAATTATTCTTGCTAGCCAAAGTAACATATTAAACTCCTATATGAAATATATAGCACAAAAAATCAATTTTGTAAACTAAAACGATAAAAAAGTGAAGAGTGTTAGAAAGTGAAGAGTGTTAGAAAGTGAAGGCGAGCCGTTGGCTTGCAGTGAAGAGTTAGGGATATTTTTATAAAAGTTATCTACAATCAAAACCTATTTTCTCACAACGCCACACTTACACATTCTAATTTAATTTTCAATTTTGTTTGGGGAAGGGCTTTGCCCGGCGAACACAAATTGAAAATCACCTACAGGGAAGAGGATTGCGAAACCGAACTTTTAGCGGTTAGGATATGTTTACATATCCGTGTCCGCGTTTAAAAAGTTTGGTGTCCGCACCAACTTTCTCCGCATTTATACGCCGTTGAAAACGCGATTTGAAGATTAAAACCGCCTGTCAGGGCATCGACATCCAAAACTTCACCGATAAAGTAAAGATTTTTAACAAGTTTGCTCTCAAAGGTCTTTGGATTGACTTCATCAAGAGCCACCCCACCGCTTGTAATTATACCAGCGTCAAGCGGATAAAGTGACTTAAACGCAAGCGGAAAATTTTTCAAGGTTTCGCAGATTTTTCTTCGCTCTTCCTTTAATATTTCGTGCACCTTTTTGCTCTCATCCACCCCACATTTTTTCGCAAAGAATGACACAAGTGATGACGGCATAAGCCCTTTAAATATATATGAAATGTTTTTGTTTTTATTCTCTTCAAAATCGCGTAGTAGGCGCGCATCTAGTTGTTCAAGCGTTAGCGCTGGCTTTAAATCTAAGGCTAGTTCCACGCCTTTTGCTCGGTTCACAAAACTTGACATTGAAAGCACTATCGGCCCTGTTATACCATCACCTGTGAACATCATCTCGCCGAAAAATTCCTTTTTCTTTCCATCAAATTTTGCTTTCAATGTGACATTTTTTAGGCTTAATCCCATAAGCGTGCGGACATCATCATTAAGTTTAATCGGGCAAAGTGCTGGCACAATCTTCTCCACCCTATGTCCCAGCCTTTCCGCGAGTTTATATCCGCTTCCATCACTACCTGTCGCCTTGTAACTCGCCCCGCCTGTTGCGATGACCACCTTGTCAACAATGTAACTTTTGTTTTTAACAGTCACCTTGAAAAATTCGCCAACTTTTGTTATCTTGTCGATATTCTCGTTAAACACAAAACTCACACCTTCGCAATGCTTTAAAAGTGCCTTGATAACATCGCTTGACTTATCACTCTCTGGAAAAACTCTATTACCTCTTTCCGCTTTGGTTTTCAAATTAAGATTGTTAAAAAATTCCACAGTGTCATAGGAATTAAAAGAGTATAGCGCGCTCGTTAAAAACTTACCGCCCCGCACCACATTTTTCAAAAACTCCGTTTCATCGCAAAGGTTGGTTATGTTGCATCTGCCCTTGCCAGTGATAAACAACTTCTTGCCCGCCTTTTCGTTGTGGTCAAAAATCGTCACATCAAAGCCCTTTTTAACAAGCAGTCCGCCTAGCATCAAGCCAGACGCACCCGCACCGATTATCGCAACTTTCATTTCGCCTCTTTCTTATCTTCCTTCTCTTCAACCTTCAATTCTGGATAAAAAGACACAAGCAGTTTATACTCTTCTGGAAATCTTTTCTTTTCATCTTCCATATATGGTTTAAATCGACTGATAAAGTTGTTTTTAACGTTTTCTTGCTCTTCCTTTGTGTAATCGTTCCAGCGTTGTAGTTTAACATTGCCTTCCTTTTCAAGTTCAAGTAGTTTACTATAGCAATCATCAATCACATCGCAATTTTCTTTATCCAAAACTATATCTTTGTTATACGAATAAACATGACCGGTCGGATGCTCCACTTTTTTAGGATTTTCAATTTCAATCTTAAAAATCAAGCAACCATGCCCTTTATACATCTTCTCAAAAGCATTTGGTGCTTTTTCCATAACCCATAAAGTGTCCGTTTTATAAAAAAAAAGAAAAAATCTCATTGTCGATGCCGCATACATAAAGGCGCATGCGTAACTGTCTGTTAAATATATATTTTCTGTGTCACCACAGCGCCCTGTGTTATGATTTATGACAAGTTTTTTCAAATTTTTATCTTGTGTTCCGTGATAAAGTA
>CALWGA010000030.1 GCA_944377825.1 uncultured Clostridia bacterium
GAGTTTAATTTAAATATTGAGGACTTTGATTTGATTGGTTTCGGCTATCCTGTTCACGCCTTTAACGCACCTGAGATAATCTTAAATTTTGTTAAAAAACTGAAAAAACTAGAAAACAAAAAAGATGTTTTTATCATCAACACCTCTGGCGAGCCACTTAAACTAAACAACATTTCGTCTATTAAACTTACCAGTCTTTTAAAGAAAAAGAATATGATAGTTAAATATGAATATCACTATGTGATGCCATACAACATCATCTTTCGTCACACCGACCGAATGGCTTATCGCATGTGGGAGACGGCGAAAAAAATTATTCCACTTGATGTTAAAGAGTTGTTGGAGAAAAAGCCTGCTAAACTTAAAAAGGTGTTTATGGGAAGATTTTTGGCTTACATTTTCCGCATTGAACATTGGGGCGGAAAATTTAATGGCAAGCACTATAAGGTTTTGCCAGAGTGCATCAACTGCAACTGCTGTGTGAATATCTGTCCAACCAAGAACATCACAGTGAAAGACGGCGAACTACACTTTGGCAAAAATTGCATAATGTGCATGCGATGCTCTTTCCTTTGCCAAAAGAACGCCATCAAAATTGGCTTCTTCAACAAGTGGAAGGTAAACGGCGTTTACAATTTCAACAACCCTGGCGACACAAGTGAAGATAAGCATATAAAGTATTGCAAAAAGGCATATCAAAAATATTTCAAACTTAGCGAAGAACGAATTGCAAAGGCAAGCGCGGAATAAGTTTGTGATATAAAGATTTAACACAAAACCAAAAATATAGTGTAGTATGCATTGCGTAATACACTATATTTTGTGTAAATTTATTTTATCATCTATAAAAATCAAATGAGAAAAAATTAAAATCTAGCAAATTTTATGCTAGATTTTTATTTAAGAAGACATTTAAAGACATTAAATTTATCTTTTGTTTATCCTTAAATCTTTGCCGACTAGGTTGATGGTTATCGACTTGTCGCGGTCGACTATTCTTGAGAAGATGCGTTCGTCGTAGCGGTCATAGATTTCGTCGAGTGTTAGGTTTGAGGTAATGATTGTGCAGAGTTTTCGTATTCGTCTTTCGTTTATAACATGAAATAGTAGGTCGATTGTGATGTCCTTATAGAGTGTTTCGGTGCCAAGGTCGTCGATAAATAGAAATTCGCAAGATAAGTATTTGTCTAATAACTCTTCATTATATTTAAAACGATATTCCTTAAAGTCTCGGCTCATTTGAAAGGCGGAGACAAGTTTAACAATTTTGCCTTCTTCAATTAACTCATTTGCTATGGCGGTGGTAAGATAGGTTTTTCCAACGCCTGCTTTACCAGATATGAAGATTAAATTCTTCTTAAAGTCGCTGTGGCACCACTCTTTCATTTTGTCGTAGAGTTTTTGGTATTCCTTAGGCGCAGTTTGTTTCGCGCTTTCAAATGACACAAGTTTTCCAAAATTACTCTCTTCAAGTAGGATATTAGATATTTCTTTTTTGAGGCAGGAGCACATTTTGCCGTTGATATATCCGCTATCTTTACATTTAGTGCAACTAAATTTTTCAACAAGCGTGAGATTATGCTCTTTCAAAAAGTTGTTTAAATCGGCCCTTAATTTATCTTCCTTTTTTCTATCCACCTTTTCGCCATAGGCTTCACGCCTTGCATTTTCAATCATCTCTTTGTGAAGAGCGGAATTTAACTCAGAATATTCTTCGTTTTGACTTAATAAACTCTTCTCTTTTTCGTATTCTTCATTTAGTTTTTGGTGGCGGGTGGCAATGGTGTTTTCCGCTTGTAGTATTATCTCTCTTTTCATATCACACCTCAATTTCGTCTATCGACTGGAAGAGCGCGTTCATCTCTTCGCGAGTGTAGTTATGGCGGTTACTGAGTTTTCTCGACTTATTTCCAGCGACAATTTGCCCAGAGTTTTTCGCATCTTCCACCGTTTTGATGTTCTTATCGTGAAAGGCGGAGAGTGTCATGTTGAGATATTGCATCGGTTGTTCTTTGCCGAGCGCCAAAGCGCAGGCGTATTCGATGACATCGTCAGGAATTAGCCAGTTTTCCGTCCAAATTTTGTATTTATCGCGGTCAAACTGATTGACATTTCGGCTGAGCCCAATATTTTCCAAAATTTCCTTAATCTTCTTGTCGACAGCAAGCACGCCTTTAAAATACTCATTTAAACTTGTCATGCTGAGTATGCCTAACTTGTGGAACTTATTAAGCACTTTGTCCATGCCATCTAATGTGCGCACATTTGTTTTGAAGCAGTAGTTTGCCACGCTTTCCAGCATCTCCACCGAGAAGCCTAGATTAAACCATTTATAGACATAGTTCTCAACCACAGGCTCCAAATTTTCGTAATATAGACCTAGATTTGTGGTGATTTTCTTTGCGATTAAGGTGGATTCCTTTTTTTCGCTTTCAAAATTCTCAATTTCATCCTTTGTCAAGAGTTTTAAGGAGAAGTATTTTTTGAGAAGCGCGTCGAGATACTCAAAACTTGACTTTTTAAGGCTTTTGGCAACATACAAAATCGTTTCATCGTCAAAGCCAAGTTCCTTCCAAGTTTTATAGAGCGTGCGTTCACTGACGGTAGGAAGGCGTTTGAGTTTCAAGGTTTTGAACACATATTCAAGCCCTGTGTTTAAGGTTTCAAACTGCAAAATTTGGTTTTCAATCTGCTTGGCAGTCAGTATTCCGCGATTTGCCCAATCCTTTGCCACGGTTATTATGTAGGAATAGCCGAGTTTTTCGTCGTGCTTTGCATCCACGCAATATTTTATCACCATGATGAGCGCTTCCTTCTCCATGTGGTAGTTTTCGATAATGTTGTAGTATTCTTCATATTCCTTCGGCGTTATCATTCTGCCAGAGATAATTTCCTGAGCCTGCGTGTTAAAGGTGGCGTATTTTTTGGTGTTATATTTCTTTATGCCGTTGAGCGCGTTGGTGATTGGAAGATACCTAACTTCAAAAGGGATGACCTCTAAGATTTGCACAAGCCCTTGTTCCTGCCAATAATAGAAGCAACTTTCCACTTCCTCGGTGCTCATTTTAAGTTCATTGGCAAAATTTTCCAGCGTATTGTCCTTAGCACTAGCGTCTTGGCACTTGTATAGTCCATAAAGATAGACCTTCACGCACTCATCGCTTGCGTATGGAAGGTAGTTATTTATGAAAATATTGTCAACGCTGGTGCTGTTATTTGCGACCGCGTCCACTGATAACCTACAAAATGCCATTTTTTCGCTCCTTTGCCCTTTGATTGTAGCACAAGTTTAAGACTTTTTACAACTTTTTCGTTATTTTTTGGCAAAATTTATAATAAAATATGGCATGAAAAAGTTTTCTCTGTTATTTGTTTTGATATTTTCGCTTCCTTTTTTTATCGCAGGTTGCACTGGTAAAAGTGAAGAAAAATATAACACTTACACTCTTTCTTGCGAATATGACGAGATAAGTCACACGCTAGACGGCACAGAGAGTGTGGAGTTTTATAATAAATATGACAATTCCTTAAGCGAACTTAAGTTTTTTCTCTATCCTAATTCCTTTGACGAAGGCAAGGAGGCGGTCAGCACAAGTTATTTTGAGCGCGCGTATCCAAGCGGAGAAGAAAGTTACGGCAATATCGAGATTGAAAGCGTGAAAAGTGGCAACGAAAACTTAATTTATAATATCAGCGACGAAGGAAATATTTTGACCGTCACGCTGATAAATGAAATTTATCCAAATGAAAGTGTTGTGGTGGATATTGATTTCACAGTCAACCTTGCCAACATCAACCATAGGCTCGGCTACGGCGATAACACAGTGAATTTTGGCAATTTTTATCCTATTCTATGCGTGTATGAAAATGGCTTTGTGGAGAATGATTTTGCCACGAACGGCGACCCTTTTTACAGCGAAACCGCAAACTATGATGTCACTTTGACGTTTGATAAAGATTTCGTGCTGGCAAGTAGTGGCGATGTTTTAGGCGAAAGTGAAAGTGGCGAGAATAAGGTGGTTGAGATTGAGGCAAATAAGGTGCGCGATTTTGCCTTCACGCTGTCCACTAAGTTTCAAAAGGTTTCAAGTGTGGTAGGCGATATGACAGTCAATTATTATTACTATGACGAAGATAACTTTGAAGAGAATTTAAAAGTGGCGTGCGATGCGATGACCACCTTTCAAGAACTTTTTGGCGAGTATCCATATAAGACGATAAATGTTGCCAAAACCA
Source organism: uncultured Clostridia bacterium (assembly GCA_944377825.1). Classification (GTDB taxonomy): domain Bacteria; phylum Bacillota; class Clostridia; order Christensenellales; family UBA1242; genus Caccovivens. Next base: position 4,237 of record CALWGA010000030.1, read on the forward strand.
ACTTCTGCTTTGGTGGAATGGAATATCCAAACTTGGTGTTTATTTCCGACGATGTGGCGGACGCGGAGACATACAAGTATGTTATCGTGCATGAACTTGCGCATCAGTGGTGGTATTCGCTTGTTGGCAACAATGAGTATGCAGAAGCGTGGCTGGATGAGAGTTTGACGGAATATTCCACCGCACTCTTTTTCGAGAATAACACACAGTATGGCATAAGTTATGACGATTTAGTTGCAGGTGCGCTTCGAAGTTATCAACTTTTTATAAGCGTGTATAAGGATATTCTCGGCGATGTTGACGAGAGCATGAACAGAAATTTAGGCGAATTTAACACCGAGCCAGAATATGTCAACTGCGTCTACACAAAGGGCGTTTTGATGTTCGACAGCATAAGAAAGACGCTAGGCGACAATAAGTTTTTTAAGTGCCTTGAAAACTATTTTGATGAATATGAATACAAAATTGCAACGGGCGAAGATTTAATTGAAAGTTTTTCTAAAAATGCAAAAACTAACCTTGAAGGCTTCTTTAAAGCGTGGCTTAACGGCGAAGTGGTGTTGGATAACTAATGAGAATAATATCACTTTAAAACAAAATCTATTTATAAATAAAAAACAAGGACAATAACTGTCCTCGTTAGTTGGCAATGACAAAATGTGTTGCTTGTCGATGGGTATTTGTGTATTACTACCAAATACTTGATATTAATATCATATAATATAAAAACGCAAAAGTCAACAAAATTAAATTTTATGTAACTCAAAAGAAAATTTGTTTTTAAGGTTGCTGTCAAAATATTCGTAATCGGTTATAACGGCGTCGCAACCTTTTAACGCCCATGCAATTTTGTCGTTGATGTTTTCGTCCGCAATCGGCAAAAGTAGGTCAAAGTCCAAAATATTTAAATTGCTTTTATAATAGTAGGCGCAAAAACATTTGACGTTACCTTTTTCCGCTTTAATCGTTTTACTTGCCGAGATTGAGGCGAGGTTGGAATTTACAAAATAAAAATATTTATAACCTTTTTCAAATAGTTCACTTAAAATCTGTCTTAGTTTGCGTTTTTGTTTTATCTCGCTATTAAGAAGCACAAGGCAACTTTTGCTTTTGACCAATCTTTTCATATCTTTACCTTAAAACCTTTTATATAGAATAATAGTAGCGAAATATACTCATAGTATATATTACAACATAAAAATGCAGAATGTAAAGTGTTTTTAGATAATATGAGTAGTTATTTTTTTATATTATTTATGTAAAATTCTTTATAAGAGAGGATTATGAAAAACGAAATTAGTGAAAATCGCAAGTTTTTGATTAATCGTTTGGGATATTTTAGGGTGCGAGCAAAGTTGAGCGCGCGTGATTTATCGCTTAGAATGGGAAAATCGCCAGGATATATGACGAAGTTTGAGGCAGGTGGAATAAATTTGCCTGTGGATGTTTTATTTGATATTCTTGACATTTTAAATGTTACGAAGGAAGAATTTTTTTCGTATGACCCTAGCAAGTTTGAGGATGACAAAAAGTTTATTAGAAAATTTCGTAATCTTTCCAAGGAAAATCAGGAATTAGTTATTAATATCATGGAAAGTTTAAAGTGATTTGCTTGACATTGCTTAGTTTTCAGTGCTAAAATTACCTATGGAGTAGTTTATGAAACGAGTTTTAACTGGCATAAAGCCAACAGGTTATGCACATATTGGAAACTATTTTGGAGCGATTAAGCCTGCGATTGAACTAAGTAAGCGTGAAGACTACGAATGCTTCTACTTTATTGCTGACTATCACGCACTGACCACGCTTAACAGCAAGGCGGAGATGAAGGAGTATTTTTATAACATCGCTTGCACGTGGCTTGCGTGCGGACTTGACCCAAAGAAAGTGGTTTTCTATCGTCAATCTGACATCAAAGAGGACTTTGAACTTAACTGGATACTTTGCAACGTCACGCCAAAGGGCTTGATGAACAGGGCACATGCGTATAAGGCACTTGTTGAGAAAAACGAGGCGAATGGGCTTGACAGAGACGACAAGGTCAATATGGGACTATATAACTATCCAATTTTGATGAGCGCCGACATCATGCTTTTTGATGCCGATTATGTGCCAGTTGGACTTGACCAAAAACAACATATCGAGATTGCGCGCGATATTGCGCATAACTTTAACATAAAATACGGCGAAACTCTCAAAGAGCCGATGGAGTATATCGACAAGAACAATAACACGCTTGTTGGACTTGATGGGCGAAAGATGAGCAAAAGTTACAACAACACCATCAGACTTTTTGGTGACGAAAACGAACTTAAAAAGGCGATTTTTCGTGTAGTGACTGACAGTCGTCTGCCAGGCGAACCAAAGTACGCCGACTGCACTGTCAACAAACTTTATAAACTTTTTGTAAGCGAAAGTAAGGCGAAGGAATTTGAAGAAGATTTGTTGAAAGGACTAGGCTGGGGTGACGCGAAAAAGCAACTTTTTGAAGTGGCAAATAGATACATCTCGCCGATGAGAGAGAAGTTTAACTACTATATGGCGCACAAAAAAGAGGTCGACGCGATACTCGATGAGGGCGCAGAAAAGGCACGCGTGGTGGCACGAAAGGTGCTTAAAAGAGTGCGTAAGGCCATTGGCGCAGAATAGTGGGCGGGCACAAGGCAAGCAAAGCGCTTGCGCTCGCGAAGGCGAGCCTTTTGGCGCGCGTGGGCGAGAGAATGTGCGATAAAAAACGAAATTTTCTGCGCACCAAAACTTGTGCCCGCGTGGCAGATAACTCACACAGAGAACACAAAAAAGAATTAACAACTTAAATTTTAGGAGAAATATATGATAACCGATGTTGAGATAAAGAATAAATGGTTTGAATTTTTTGAAAGCAAGGGCTTTAAGCGTATTGACAGTTATTCAATAATACCAGAAAACGACCCAACCGTGCTTTTCACAACGGCAGGCATGCATCCGCTTGTGCCATACCTACTTGGCGAAAAGCATCCAAAGGGTAACATGATTTGCAACATCCAAAGGTGTATTCGCACAACCGACATTGACGACGTTGGCGATGACAGCCACCTTACCTTTTTTGAAATGCTTGGCAACTGGTTTTTGGGCGAGTGCGATAAGAAAAAGATGATTGAATATTCCTATGAGTTTTTGACTAGTCCTAAGTATTTAGGAATAGACAAAAAGCGTCTTGCCACCACCGTCTTTGCTGGCGACGAACTTGCTCCACGTGACACTTTTGCGCACGATGTTTGGAAGAAATGCGGAATTGAACATGTCTATTATCTCGATAAAATTCACAACTGGTGGGCGCTCGGTGGCGGAGTTGGACCGTGCGGACCAGACACTGAGATGTTTTTGGACACTGGCAAGGAAAAATGCAGTGAAGATTGCTCGCCAGCGTGCGACTGCGGAAAATATTTGGAGATTTGGAACGATGTTTTCATGCAATACGTGGTGGAGAAAGAGGGCGACCCTGTGAAACCGCTTGCAAAGCCTAACATTGACACCGGCATGGGCTTGGAGCGCACAGTGGTTGTCATCAATGGACTTAAATCGGTCTATGACTGCGGAGTTTTGAAGAAAGCGATTGATTTTATCTCTTCTCACGCCAAAGTCCCTTATCTTGATAGTGAAAAGTCAAAGCGTTCTTACCGAATTATTGCTGACCACTTGCGTTCGGCACTCTTTATCCTAGGCGATGAAAGGGGAGTTGTGCCAAGTAATGTTGGACAGGGCTACATTTTAAGAAGATTAATACGACGCGCTGTCAACTGCGCAAGAAATATCGCACTTGACACAAAGTATTTTAGCGACATAATCGACATATATGTGGACAGACATGGCGAAGATTACGCCGACATCAAGCGAAATCGCGAGTTTGTTAAGACAGAACTTGATAAGGAAGTGGAAAAATTTTCTAAGGCAATCGAAGAAGGGCATAAGGAGTTTGATAAGGTGATTGCTGGCATTGAAAAACACAAGGAGTTTGCCTCGAAAAACGGCGAGATTGTGCCAAACATCATCTCTGGCAAGGCTTGTTTTAGGCTTTACGACACCTTTGGTTTTCCATTTGAACTTACGAAGGAACTTGCAAAAGAAATAGGCTATGATGTTGACGAAGAGGGCTATAAAAAGGCGTTTCAAGAGCATCAGGAGAAGAGTAGGTCGGCATCTGCTGGCACATTTAAGGGCGGACTTGCAGACACTTCAGACGCGAGCGCGCATCTTCACACCGCAACGCACTTACTTATGGCAGGACTTAGGAAGATGTTTGGTCCTTCAGTTATGCAAAAGGGCTCTAACATCACGCCAGAGCGTATGCGACTTGACTTTAATGTTGACCATAAACTTACTCAAGAAGAATTAAAAACGCTTGAAGATTTTGTCAATGATGCGATTAAAAAGGAAATGCCTGTAACTTATGAAGAGATGACATTAGACGACGCAAAGAAAAGTGGCGCGGTGGGCGTTTTTGAAAGTAAGTATGGCGAAAAGGTTAAGGTATACACGATAGGCGACATCTCAAAGGAGATTTGCGGTGGACCACACGCGAAAAACACCAAAGACTTACATCACTTTAAAATTGTGAAGGAGGAAAGTTCGTCTGCTGGAATTAGAAGAATTAAGGCGGTTTTGGACTAATTCTATTGACAAGTTGTTACTTTATTGATAAAATAAATTTATAATAGATTTAACAACTAAAGTTTATATAAGTAAAATCACAAGGAGGGAGTATGGCACAAGGCGGAATAAGAAAAGGCTTTTTCTTCTACTTTGGACTTTTGGTGCTGTTGGTCATTGCAGTGTTTTTGATAATACTGGTTGTTCTTTTCTTTAATCCTGGAAAGACGATAATCGGTCTTCAATATTTCACAGGCGGAGAGACCGTGCAACTTCAAACCACCACTGACGAAAGTGAAACGCCGATAAATTTTTGGTCGAGTAATGGAAATGTCAAAAATATCGTTGTGGACTGCTCTTATGCCGATGTGTATGTGCAAGTGAGCGAGGATATCCATGAAAATTGCGTGCAGATAACAAATGAGGCGTCTGGATTTGCCACGGCAGGGCAGGCAAGACCATATGAATATTCCGTTCTTCTTGATGGCTCGACTTTAAGAATAAGCGTTCAAGAGCCAGTTGGCTTTCTCTATTTTTCAAATAACATATCAATCACAATCAACATTGAGGCAAGATATTTTGATGGAAGTGTGGCATTTGACGGCAACTTTCAAGATATAACTTTCGACATTCAAACCACAAGCGGAAATGTCTACCTTGGCACAAGCAATTCAAGGGCGTATGAGATAGAGCCAGGCAATCTCACAGTTGAGACGACAAGTGGAGACATCTTTCTTTCAAGAAATTTAAGTTTTGATAATGTCAGCGTTTTGACACTTGAAACTGGCAGTGGTGAGATAACAACCGATGGTTACAATGTTGCTCTTGACGGCGGAAGTGACTTGAACGGCAGGGGAATTGTGATGAACTCTGGAACTGTCAACTTAACGACAGACACAGGTCTTATGGATTTTGACTTGATTAGAATTAATCATGTAATCGATGATGACGATGGTCTTTATTTAACCAACGAAAATGGCAATATGACGATAGGCGAAATGGATGTGAACCGAATCAACTTAAATTCAGTTGAAGGTAACTATTATTTCGACACCGTGACAACAACAGAACTTTCCTACACGCCTTCCGAAGATAGACTTTTGTCGCCAAACATTAGGATAGGAACTTTGAATGGTAATCTTGTTATGTCATCTTCTCATTCTTCCACTCCAAATGTCACAGTTGAGCATCTAAACGGCAGATTATCCTTGACGGATATAGACGGCAGTTACAATATCGGCGAAATGTCAGGCGTGATTGAGGTTGAGTCAGAAAGAGCAAACTTGACGATAGGAATTTCTGACAGCACATCAAGGCTCACTGACAACATTGAAACGACAAGTGGAGATATCACTTTGAACTTTCTCGGCTCAACCGCTCGCAACATGACAATAACGACAGATAGTGGCAAGGTTACCATGAATGTCGTGGATGAGACAGGTTTCACATCTACCGTTTATGACAACGAAACAAGAGAGGTACTAGCAAATGATACTGACAGAATAACAGTCAACATCGGCACTCATGAGGCGGACAGAAATCCACTTGATATCGACCCTTCGTCAGGCACAGCCAAAGGCACTTTCACAATCTACACTAACGACGAAGTTGAGTATGTTAAAGAATAAAAATTGAACATCTTTGAAAATTCAAAGATGTTTTTTTATTAGGAAAAAAGATATTTTAGTAAATTATTTGGAAAAATATGCCAAAATGTGCTATTAATATATTGTAACTAGCATTTAGGCAATTTTTTAATATTTATTAATACATTTTAATTCAAATTATATCTATACTACTTTAAACACGATAAAGAGAGGGGATAATGAAAAAAAGTTTAAAAATTTCTATTTTGTCGATTATAACTTTTCTCACAATTTGTGGAATATTCCTTTTTTCTTTGCCAAATATTTTTAGCACTCATGCCGAAATAACTGAGGAGACCGAAGGCGTGTCTGTGATTGAAACGGCGCAAGATTTACAAGATTTTGTCAACAATTATCAAGAGTCCGATGCGGAAAGCGTGGTGCTTCTAACTGCGAACATCGATATGAGCGGTTACACTTTGAATGGCACGATAGGAACAGAGACAAATCCATTTTCTGGCACTTTTGACGGAAATGGTCACACAATAAGCAATCTAACTTTCAGTTTCACAGACATAGACAATGATGTGCCGTCATATATAGGTCTTTTTGGTGTGACATCAGGCGCTTCGATTTTCGACCTTGGAATATCTGAAACAACCACAGTCACTGTGGCAAATTCTCCTAATGTGTTAGATATAGGCGTGCTTGTGGGTAGCGCTGAAAATGGCACGAGTATTGAAAATGTTTCGATAAATTCCACTTTAAACTACATAGACCAAAGTGTTAACAATTCAAGTATTAATGAAAATAATCGTGGTTTGAAAACCATCAATGCTGGTGGTATGGTGGGCGAACTTAAAAACTCGACGATTCAAAACTCATTTTTTAGACTTAATAACAGCGTTCAAGAAAATGCCATGTCTTTCACTTTGTCCAGCATATTTAGACGCGACGCAAAGTTCGGTGGTATTGCAGGAGCAATAACAAATTCGTCTGTGATGTTTGTTGTGAGCATGCCATTTTTTGACATTGATATAAGCGAAAATTTTGCTGGCACAACTTATGTTGGCGGTATTTTCGGCACGATAAGTCAAGGCAACAGCAAGGTGATAAACTGCGTTGTTGAGCCGACCATCAGCGTTTCAAATGCTTCTTCAAACACGGTCTACAGCGGAGCGGTGGGCGGTTACATAACTTTGCCTGCTCCAACTAGGAACAACATTTCATACATCTATTACAATTCCTCTTTAAGTGCCTTTGGCGATTCAACGAACTATTCTTCAAACAGCACCATAACATCTGTCAGCGACACGATAACAACTCATTTAGACGCAGAAAATCATTTAGACGCAGAAGACTACTTCACGTCAAAATCTTGGAACGGACTATATGGCGACCACTGGGACTTTGCCAACACCTTCATTATCGAGGGCAACAACATCTCTTTGCAAGCGTTTCAAGACGAGTTTTTAGTGAGAGTGGCAACCAGCAGTGTCAGCCTAGACGAGAATATCATCATTCTTTTGGACGAATACGGAAATAATGCCACAGACAATGAGTTGGAAATTAGACGTGGATACAACGACACTGTGGAAATAAATTTTAAGTTTAATGCAAGCGTAAGTGACCTTATAGGGCAATACTACAGTCTTTCAAATTTGACTTTAAGAAGTAATACAAGTGGCGAGACAAGGTCGGTTGCGTCTTTTAACGAGGTGGAGGTTGATGACGAAGACGAATATCGTTATCGTTTAGACAGTGTGGCAAATTATGAAAGGATTTTCATGTCGTCAAGCACTGTGGATAGCGAGACTGTCTACACCATAACGATAAATGGCATCACAAATAACTACACAGGGTTATATCAACTTAACGTCACAGCAAATGAGTTTGTGGGTAGATTTGAATATCGACTTTTCGATAAAAACGACAACTTGGTTGATGAACTTGCAAAAACTGAGTGCTATGTCTATAACAAAACAGGTGGCAATCAGACCTCTTCAAGTTACACAATCAACGATATTACATACAACAATTCTTACACGATTGCCACAAATGCAAATTCACGCTCTATCTACGAGTTTAGAGGTTGGTATTTGGATGTTGGAAATGATGGAGTTATAGAAGGTGACACACCTTTAAGTAGTCCAGATGAAGCAGGCGTTTATTCCAACAGTGACCTCAATGTGACATTTGGACAGGACGATTTTGCGCTGACTGAAAATTTTGTTGTCTATGCAAAATATGTCGACAACTCTTGCTCACTGAACTTTGATTTTAACGAGGGCGTGGAGCGAATAGTAATATCCACAAACGAAAACGCTATAACAGAAATAGGCTCAATCTCTGTTAGAAAGCAATCGAATGTGAAACTTGAGGTCTACTTAAAAGATAACTACACCTTTGACGCTCAAAGATTCTTAGCACAGTTCAACACCTTCACAGGTTTTTGCGAGCGTGTTGATGACGGCTCAAATCCTTCATATTACCAATTTAATTTGGATTTAACTCAACTTAATGACCCAAGTTTCAACGATCAATTAAACTTGACTTTCGAAACAGAATATAACGACACAACTGACTGGACGATGATTTGGATAATTGTCGGCTCAGTTTTAGGCGGACTTGTTCTAATTGCAGTTATAGTTATTATCGTGGTTGTGGTTAAACGCCGTGGTGGCGGTGGCAGAGGCGGAAAGATAAGCAAGTCGTCTTATAAGAATATGTATTATTAATACAAACATTTCAGATATCGAATTTTTAATCGACTTATATATAAATATTATATATAGTATTATGCAACAAGATATGGTGTAATATGCAAACATACTACACCATATTTTGTTTTATTTTAATTATTTTATTTTAAGAATTTTTGCGATATAATTTATTTTAATTTAGTTTTATTTAAAATATAAAATGTGCTAACAGCACCACACTAAATCACCAAAATTACTTTGCCGTTTAGTAGGAACAACAAAAGCGTTTCGGCGAGGTTTAATATGAGTAAAATTAGCAAGCCAACTAGAAGATAAATAAAACGGTTGCACTCAGTCCTGCCATATCGCTTGCAGTTGCCGTTGATTTTGCTTAAGATGAGATAGAACATGATAAGGGCAAAGAGCGTTAAAAGTTGGCATGGTAAAATCACAACAATGGCAGTCAAACTTCCACCTAAGCCGTATAGGATGAAGATAAGAGCAAAATTTAATCCGAAAAGGTATCCGCGATAGACAATCAAAATTTCCGCAATCGGAAACAGCATTGGCACAAAGGAAACGCCAAAAAGGATGAGGGCGTTGACCGAGAGCGAGAGCATACGCGAGAAGAATGCTGAAGAAGAGCCAACAAGTCCGCTTTTGAAATCGTCTAGCGAGATTTCTTGTAGGCGTGACAAACTTTCACTGCCGGAATACTTGATTGCCACAAAAATTCCAGCAAATATCGCAATTAACACAAGGATTAAAGTTAAAATAAATTTTCCTCTATTCTCTCTCAGCGTGCGCGAACAGGAAAATCGAAGTCCGTTTATGAATGAGTGTGATTTATACGACTTTAACATAGATAATAATATTACTTTTTGTGACAAAAAAGAACAAAGTTTCGTTAATATTGTGTTATTTTTTAGGTTTTGTAATAGACCAAATTTTTTACATATAAAATGGCACGGGTGGATGGTGTAAGTTCGAAAAGGATGTTTAATTTTAATTATTCTTGCTATCATTTTGTTTGACTTTTCGGCGTAAGGTGGAGTAAAATTTTATGTAGAGGTGAAGTATGCGTATTGTTGGCGACATTTATGAAAGCAACGTGTTTATAACGAAAAACACTTTAATCGTTGATGCGGGCGCAAACCTTGAAAAGTTGGAAAAGTGCCTTGCAGGTTGTAAGGTGGGCGGAGTTCTTCTCACTCATGGGCATTTCGACCACGCGTATTTTGCCATGGACTATGCTCAAAAATATGGCGTGAAAATCTATGCGAGTGAGAAGATTGAAGAGTATCTTTGCGAACCTAAAAAGAACTATTCCACCGATTTTGACGGAATGGAATTGAAGATTGACGATTTTTCAAATTTTGTTTTATTGCACGGCGACGGAGAATTTTCCGCTCAAAATGTGAAAGTTAAATATTTTCAACTCGGCGGACACAGCAAGAGCGATATGTGCTTTTTGGTGGGCGATGACCTATATGTTGGCGACACTATTATAGGGCGTGGCATTGGCAGAATGGATTTGTATGGCGGAAATAAACAGGATATGCTGGAGAGTTTAAAAAAAATTTCCGCCTTATCTTACAAAACTATGCATTGTGGTCACGGCGAAGATTTAACCAAAGAAATGGCAGACAAGGTAATTGCCACATATATAAGATTTTTGTCGCGCTAGCCAAGTTGAAATTGTTGGCGCGCAGTAAGCAAAAGAATTTTGCATATATTGGTAATAGATTAAAACGTAAATTAGCATTTAAGATTTTTAAAATGAATAAAGATAGTGATTTTCTCAATTTCACTATTTTTATTTTTCACTATTTTTTAATTAGATTTTTTGAATTTGCCTTTTTCTATTTATCTTTTATAATTTCAAAAACTTTTAATTAAACTAAAAATTATTTAAGCATTTTTTTGCTTTTTTAATTTATATATCAAAATTTGGCGCTTTTTTCATATATATTTCTATGAAAAATGTGCTTTTGATTGACAGCGGTTCGGGCGGAGTGAATATTTTAAAAGAGTGCGTGAAGGTCTGCCCATACTCTAACTATCTTCTATATTGTGACCATGAAAATTTGCCCTATGGGGAGAAAAGCAAGGCGGAATTAATTGAGATAACTGAAAGTAATTTGCAAAAAATACACAGTTTTTTTAAGTTTGACATTGTGATTTTTGCGTGCAACACCTTAACCGCCACGGTCATTGATGAGATGCGCGAAAAGTATAAAAACATAACCTTTATCGGCACCGTTCCAGCAATCAAGCCCGCGTTAAATGAATTTGAAGAGAAAGATATTCTTTTAATCGCCACAAAAACAACAATAAAAAACAACAAACTTATTGGCAAGTATCGAAATAGCGAAATAAAATTTAAGGCATTGAGTCGACTTGCGCCACTTATAGACGAGCATTTGGATGAGTTAGATTTGATTTATCCATATCTAAAAAGGCAGTTAAGTGGCGATTTTAAGGCACTTGTTTTAGGTTGCACGCACTATAAGGCAGTAGAAAAGACAATCAAAGAAATTAAGCCGAATGTCAAAATCTTCGACAGCGCAAACGGCGTTGCAAGGCGGTTGCTCTCTTTCATTCAAGACAGAACCTTTGGCTACCAGGTGCAAATCTACTGCGAAAACAGCGAACTCCGCGCCAAGTTTTGGTGGTATTATAACAATTAGGACAGACACCAATTCGGCGAAAACTGCGCTTCTGCTCGTTTTCGAAACGAGTTCGAAAAGCATCGCTTTTACGCTTGTTTTCGCCTTTCAGCGACCAAACGCAACTCGCATTTCATTGGCGAGTTGGTCGCTACTTAATAGGTTTTGATTATATCTCAAACAACCTATAATCAAAACTATCAACCACTATTCGTTTTTCACTATTCGTTCTTCATTCCGTAGGCTAGTCCTCTTCCCTGAGTGTGATTTTTGATTTATGCTCGCCGGGCAAAGCCCTTCCTCTCGCAAAATCAAAAATTGATTTAATAAAGCGTAGGTGGTGCGTTGTAGGTTGTAAGTGAAAGATAAGGAAAGCATGTGTCTTTCAGTGAAGAGTTGTGGAAGATTATATAAAAAATGAAAGATGAATATCTTTCATTTATATATTTTTTGTTATAGGATTTATCAATACTCGAGCAAATATAATTTTTAATTTTCTAATTCCCTAGGATTAAGTTTCACAAATGGAGCATTTATATCGCTATAAGATTTCTCTTTTTCATAACAATCTTTTTCTTTATTGTAGGTAAGCACTGCATCAAATCTATAAAATCCTTCAACACCTTTGCTTGTTTCTAAATATATTGTGTTAATATCTAATGAAGGGGTGATGAGCATATCGGCGACTTGCACCTTGTCTTGATAAAGAGATTTAAATACAGAAATAGAAAGCAAATCTTGCGAACTCCAACAATTTGCACTTTCGCATGGAACTTCTTTTCCTTGCTTATTTGTTACGTATAGAGCGGGATGTGTATGTCCAAAAAATATTATAGGCTTACCATGGTCACTATATTGCTGAGCAATATCTACACATTTATTGACAAAATCCCAAGATTTGAAATTTGAACCAGTTAAAACATCAAAAGTTTGCATTGCTGGAACGCAACTTTTTATATAAATTAACCCGCTAGCAGTATCTTCGTATCCTATAAGTATAAAAGATGTTTCTTGTGCGACTTTATTATAGTTATTTATTTTTACGCCATTTTTTATCGCATTAAACATATCTGCTGCACTTTCGTCAATAAGTATTTTAGGTTTTCCTTGTAACAAAGGCAAGTCTTTTGCATTAGGCACATATCCTTCTGTGTTTAAATCTTGTTTAGCCATAATTTGTTTTACATCCATATATGTTCTCCTATAAATTTATTGTATCATAAGCAGTTATTTTTGTCAAATTATTAAAATTTTTATCAATACTCAAATAGGTTGTTGTTGACAAAGACTGGGTCGCAGGTGATGTTGATGCCGAGTTTTTTGAGAGTGGTCTCTTCGCTGGATGGCAGTATGTAGGTGGCATGGGCTTCGCATCCGTGAAGTTGTGGTAGGCAGTCTAGCGCTTTCTTTGCCTTTTCATTTTTGGCTGAGCATATTGAGAGTGCCACAAGGATGTCATCCACTGTGAGAAGGGTGCTGTGTGATTTTAAGATGTTTGTGCGATAGGACACGATTGGAAGAAGAATGTCGTCGGTGATTATGTCGTAGTCATCGCCAAGACCTGCAAGCGTTCTTAGTGCGTTCAAGATAACCGCACCACTTGCGGTGATGACTTTTTTGGACTTGCCTGTGACAACTTTTCCGTCTGGCAGTTCCAGTGCGACAGTTGGGTAGCCATAGTCTTTGGCGGTCTGGCGTGCCACGCCGATAACTTTGAAGATGTCATCTTTAACGCCGACTTCGCTGACAAGAGATTTGTTGCGCTCTAAATTATCGAAAGTGATTTGACCTTTTTTGTAGTCACATTCGGCGCGGTAATATCTTCGGAGTATTTCCTTTTTAGCGGAAAGTTGAGCGAGTTTGTCATCAGTTATCGCGTCTTTAAGCATGTTGACGCCCATGTCGGTTGGAGATTTATACACTTCCTTTCCTGTTATTTTATGTAAGATATTTTGTAAGATTGGGAAAACGGCGATGTCGCGGTTATAGTTTATCGCAAGCGTGCCATAGGCGTTGAAGTGGAATGGGTCGATTTGGTTGACATCGTTAAGGTCGGCGGTGGCGGCTTCATAGGCGATATTGACAGGGTGTTTAAGTGGTAAATTCCAAACAGGGAAAGTTTCAAACTTTGCATAGCCCGCTTTCACTCCGCGTTTATACTCGTGATAGAGTTGGCTTAGGCAGGTTGCAAGTTTACCGCTCGACGGCCCTGGCGCAGTGACCACAACGAGTGGGCGAGTGGTTTCGATATACGGATTTGCACCATAGCCCTCATCGCTGACAATGGTTTCCACATCGTTTGGATAGCCCTTGGTGTAGTGATGAAAATACACCTTTTCTCCGCGCTGTTCAAGTTTTTGGGCAAACTTTTGTGCGCTTGACTGACCTTTGAAAAGGGTGATAACAAAGGAGGAAACATATAGGTTAAGTTCGCGCATATTGTCAACAAGTCTTAAAACCTCATCGGCATAGTTGAGTCCTAAATCGGCGCGAATTCTGTTCTTTTCGATGTCATTGGCGCTTATACATAAAACAATCTCCACCTTATTTTTCATCTTTTGAAGGAGTTTGATTTTGATGTTAGGTTCAAAGCCTGGAAGCACGCGTGCGGCGTGAAGGTCATCAAAAATTTTTCCGCCGAGTTCAAGATATATTTTGTTGTTGAATTTCTTAATTCTTTTATTGATGTTTTCGCTTTGAAGTTTGAGGTATAGTTCATTATCAAAGCAAGTTTTATTTGTTTCTTTCTTTTTCATATCATTTCTCCTAATAAATAGTATAACCTATCGCGAATTTTTTTCATAACGAATTTTAAAAAAATCGCATTTTTCTTTAAAAAAAGAACAAATTAAGTCTATGGACACAAAAACATCATTGCTTTTAATAATCCCAGCGTTCGTCATCCAGCTACTTGTGTTTCCGATATTTTTAGAGGTAAAAATTTCCTTTAATCCTTTAAAAAATCGTGGAGTGGTGGCACTTTTTTTATTTAAGAAAAAGATGATTTACTACTATGTCGAGATGCATGGCAAATATATAACTCTTGTCAACGACACCGAAACGAAGCAACAGGAACTTGAATTTGATAGCCCTAAGTTCGCGGTTATTGAAGAGTTTATTAAACAGGTTAAGGATAAAGTGAGATTGAAATATCTTTTTGTCTACTATAACATAGGTTTAGGCGATGCTTTTCGTTCTGCCATGTTTGCGGCGAGTGTCAACCAACTTTTAAATTTTATCTTTATCAATCTTAAAAGCAGAAAACCGACAGCGTCCTTTTGCATATATGACACAGTTTCCTATAATCGCACTATTTTTGAAATGGCGGGCAGAATGAAAATTTCAATTTCTCTTTTCGATTTAGTATATTCTTTTATCTATTCAACCATAATAACAAAGAACAAAGCGTGAACTATTTATGGTGTAATATGCATGCATACCACCACAATATATAGCACAAAAAGGAGAGTGTATGAAAAACTATAACAAGCAAAGTTCAGTTGGAGATTTGATTGAAAATGCGTTTGACAAGATTAAAACGATTGTTGACACTGGCACGATTGTCGGCGAAAAGTTGGAGACGAGTGACGGCACTGTGATTATTCCTATCTCAAAGGTGACTGTCGGATATGTCGTCGGCGGTGGCGAGTATGCCGATTTGTCGGCTAGGCGTGTTGCCAATCACTATCCACTTTCTGGCGGTTCAGGTGGTGGCATGAGCGTGACACCTGTCGGCTTTTTGATTGAAAGTGAAGGGCAGTTTTCCTTTATCAATGTGGAGAATAAGGACCTATATCAAACTGTTTTAAATATGTTCAACGCGTTTTTAGCGGAAATTCAAAGAAAGGACAAGGAAAAAGATGAAGAGAGCAAAAAGTAAGAAAATTTTGGTTTCCTTTATCGCTTTCGTTTTGCTTGCTGGCATACTTCTATCTTCTCTATCCCTACTTTTAATCAATGTGGCGGGTGCCGAGATATATACCTCCGGGCTTGCTGGATGCGTGCTGGAAACATCGTCAGGAAGGGTGCTTTATTCCAAAAATAAGGACAAAAAACTGCCTATGGCAAGCACAACAAAGATTATGACTGCGATAACCGCCATTGAAAATTGCGATGATTTGGATGAAAAATTTGAAATATCGCCTAAGGCAGTGGGCATTGAAGGCACTTCACTCTACCTACGAAAGGGCGATGTTTTTTCCACGCGTGATTTGCTCTACGCGCTTATGCTTATCTCTGGAAATGACGCCTCGGTGGCGATTGCCGAACATGTGGGCGGTTCAACAAGCGAATTTGTAACCATGATGAACGATTTGGCGAAAAAAATCGGCGCGAAAAACACGCATTTTGCCAACACTCATGGCTTAGATGCGGACGGACACTACACAACTGCCTATGACCTTGCGCTTATAACTGCTTACGCGCTTGAAAATGAGACTTTCAAAGAGATAGTTTCCACTAAAAACATAAAAATCACGAACGGCGAAGGCGAGAATAGGTATTTGAAGAATAAAAACAAACTTTTGTTTAGGCTTGACGGTTGCATCGGCGTGAAAACTGGCTTCACAAATGACGCGGGGCGATGTCTAGTTTCTGCAATTGAGCGTGACGGAGTGCGATTTGTGTGCGTGGTTCTCAACTGCGGACCGATGTTTGAAGAGAGCGAAACACTTTTAAACACCTGCGCGAATACCTACAAACTCTACGACTTGACAGAACTTTACGACTACAAAAAGCTTATACCTGTCTATGACGGAAGAAAGGACAATGTGAAGATTGGCACGAACGAAAGTTTTATCTATCCGCTTTCGGAGTGGGAGAAAAACAACTTGAAGATTGAGTACAACCTTGTTGACCATGTGGAAGCACCGCTTAAAAAGGGTAGTGAAGTTGGCGAAATCAAAATATTTTTGGGCAAAGACTTGCTATTTTCCGAAAAAGTTTATACAATAGAAGAGGTTAAGCCAAAGACAATCTTCCAACGCTTTAAGGAGTTTGCTGGAAACTGGTAACCTTTTAAGGATAGTTATGCGTATAAACAAATTTTTAAGCACAGCGGGGGTGGCATCACGAAGAAAGTGCGATGAACTTATTAAAAACGGCAAAATTTTCGTCAATGGCAAAGTGGTGACAAATTTTGTCGATATAGACGAGAAGAAAGATGTTGTGGAATATAACGGAGAAAGGCTGACCTTGCCTTCCTCTTTTATATATCTAAAAATGAACAAGCCAAAGGGCTATGCTTGCACGGCGAGTGATGAAAAGGGCAGAAAGACAATTTTTGACCTAGTTGAAGATAAAAGCACGCGACTTTTTAATGTTGGCAGGCTTGACTATGACACCGAAGGGCTTATCTTTCTCACAAATGACGGCGACTTTGCTAACCGCATCATTCATCCAAAATTTGAGATTGATAAGGAATACATTGTCACCATTGAGGGCAAGATGCAAGAGAGCGAGTTTGCGGTTCTAAGAAATGGCGTTGTGGTGAACGGCGAAAGGATGCCAGAGGCGCGAGTGAAACCTATCTCTTTTGATGGGAAATTCACCAAACTTTCGGTTGTTATAAATGAAGGACAAAACCACCAAGTTAGGCGTATGTTTGAGGCGATAGGGCGCGACATCAAACTCTTGAAGCGTGTGCGTATTGGAAGCGTTAAACTTGGCAATCTTTATCGCGGAAAGGTTAAACCTATGACCGAAGAAGAGATTGAAAGTTTTAAGTGAGAATAAGGAGAAATTATGATACTTTATCACGGAACACAAGATAAAAATTTGAAAAAACTTGTCATAAATCATAACACAGGGCGCTGTGGTGACACAGAAAATATATATTTAACAG
>CALWGA010000031.1 GCA_944377825.1 uncultured Clostridia bacterium
ACCCTGTGGTCATATGCGGTATTAGCAGTCGTTTCCAACTGTTATCCCCCTGTAATAGCCAGATTGTTCATACATTACTCACCCGTCCGCCACTAACAAATTGTCAGCACAAAAGTATCTTGCGGTAAATATTTTACCTATACGATATTTAGCACTTAGAATAGGCCTTGAGAGATGAAAGTCAAATTTTTAAAAACTTAATCTCCCTTAACTTGCCACCTTACGAAAATTTGACTTTCATCTCAAACTTTCATTTGGAGCAAGATACTTTTGTGCTAACAATTTATTCGTTCGACTTGCATGTTTTAAGCACGCCGCCAGCGTTCGTCCTGAGCCAGGATCAAACTCTATTGTTAAACTTGGTGCGGACACCAAACAAAATCACACTTCGCATTCCGGGAACCCGAAAAACATTACATGTTTTTTGGGATAAGGAACAAACAAGTAGTGGATGAGATTTGATGAATATCAAATCTCGAAACAAGACGCAGTTTGTGACGCCGTCGCTACTCAAAGTGGTTTTGTTTAGAGTCGCTCTATCTACTAATCAATTATCTTGATTAAAGTTTGAGTTAATTTCGCATATACACTTATGCTTTTCCTTTGGCTCGATAACTAACATTGACTTTTAACCTTGCGTAAAAGTTATTTAATTCAACTATTTAATTATCAAAGATCTCGTCGCTCCTTAATTAGCGACATTCATATTCTACACTATTTAATCCTCCTTTGTCAACACTTTTAACAAAATTTTTCTCTTTTTTCTAACTTTTTTTCTCCTTTTTTACATTCACCCGAGGTAGTGTTCGTATTAATCTGCCAAGTCTTTAAATTTTAAGCCAAAAGTACCATAAAAATACACCCATTTTTGCCTATAATTTAATTTTTATAATTCTCTTAAATACTGTGTCTATTTGGTAATTAAAAATAAAAAAGCTCGTATGTAACGAACACTTTAATGCTATATGTACTAACTGCCACAAAGCAGTTAGGTTGATGTTTGAATTAACATCAGTTTCACCCAAAGGCGACTTTGTCGCACTTGGCGGTGGCTTTCGATAATACAATTACATTTAAACGTTACTACATAAATCTACATAATGTGATGTTGTTTCAAGGCTAAATGTTCTTCTCCTACAAATATTTGAGGTGTCTTCAGTTTCTGCAATCTCTTCTGGCAAAACAAAGTGAATATTGCTTAAAGTGATATCAGAGCAGCAGTTGTTATGATGCTGAATAGCGAACATTTTGTGTCCCTTTATTATTTTACTTCCGCCAGTTGTTTCATAAAGTTGAAGTCCAACAGCAATTTGCTTGTTAGGGCTAACACTTTTAACAGTCAGGCTTACAGTCAGGAACCTACCAACGCTTGACAAGTTATGCGCATCCAAAACAATACTCTTGTTGTTGCAACCACTTTCAAAATTGATATAGTGAGAAGACATATCGTTAACATCAACATTAAATTCTGGACACTCTGGACAAGTAGTTTTTTCTTTTTCCATAATTCTCCTCCCTTATCAGTATATACAAAAAGAAATAAAATGCTATTATTTAATAAGCATTTGATAATTTTGTTTAAAAACAATTGACAAAATTAATATTTTTGTTATATAATACAAAAGCATGGTGATATAGCTCAGCTGGTTAGAGCGTATGGTTCATACCCATAAGGTCGGTGGTTCGATCCCACCTATCACCACCAAATTATTAGGACAGACACCAACTCCGCTTAACGCCGACACGAAAAATTAAAATTTTTCTAACGGTTACTCCGTTGGTTTCTCTTCCTAGTCCTCTTCCCTGTAGGTGATTTTTGATTTGTGCTCGCCAAACACAGTTCTACGCTTCACAAAATCAAAAATTATTTTATAAGAAGAGACTGTTTCCCTTAATAATGAATATAAAAACAAGTTTGAAAATCTTTTCGCTTGTTTTTTCTCTTTGCGACCAAACGAAAATCGCACTCCGTTGGCGATTTTGTCGCAACTAAAAGAGGATAAGATTAATCAAACACTGATATGGAAAATTAAAGATATTCAGCGTTTTTAAAGTCAAAACAAAGTCATTTTTGACACTAATTTTGACACTTAAAAAAGACATAAAGGGGATTGTGTTGTCAACATTAAAGGACTAGTTCAGTGCCTAGTCCTTTTTTTAGTATGTTTTTTCTCACTTTTGCTTAAAACTTTGGTGTTTATTTATAAAAAAATACCCTTTGAAGATTATTCAAAAGGTATTTTATTGCAATATTTTTTAGTGTTCTAGGTGCCTTAGTGCCTATCTCTTCGCATCTCGTTAGTAAGTTCGGTGAGCGTTTTATTAAGAGCATCAAACTTTTCGCCAAGAGCGGCAGTATTTTTAGCAGTAGCCGCTGATTGATTAGCACCTACTTTTGCCCAATCAGGTTTTGGCTTAATACCTGACTTATCTAAGAATTCATTATATCCGTCATTTTGTTTTAGTCCTGTGTTGAAGTTAGCCATAAATTGCTTAGCGATATCAGCACCTGCTGTGAATACTCCAGCTCCTGTTGTTCCGCGCCTATACGCTCTTGCAAGGCGATCGTTTTGATTCCCAATTATTTCGTCATAATTTTGTATATTGTGCTTCAAAGTGCCTGCCCGTGTGCCTGCTGCTGAGTAACTTGCAAGCATATCTGTCATTCTTCCGCGATTGCTTATGTAGAAATCTCTAAACTTATCATCCTCACCAGAATGAGCCAATGCACGAGCGCTTGTTGATGCCACAATATTTCCACTTCTATTGCGTCTAATATTTCTCACCATTGCTTCAGTTTCAGCATCTGATATTCCTGCAGCGTGCGCCATATTTCTTACATCATCATTACTGTATGAACCGCCATCCAATTTATTAAGAAGATCGGCTTTTGAACCTTGTGCTATTTCGTTTTCAGCTCTATTTAAACTAGCTTGATCTGTTGCTCTACCTTGCTCGGCTTTTCTTCTTGTTCTATATGCATCTAAGCCTCCAAAACCACCTTTTAAGAAAGCTTTCGTTCCACCTGCAAAATTTTTAACACTATTAACTACGTCTTCATCTAAATTATCTTGGATTTTCTTTCCTATTGCTCCGCCTGCTTTTCCAAGTCCAAACCCAGCAGCCTGCAAGCCTATACCCACAGGCGTTGCTTTCATAAACGCTTTTCCTGCAACTTTTGCGGCTCCGACAGTCATATCCATCGCCTTACCTGCAACTGCGCCGACCTCTTTGTTAATCTTGTCACCTGTGGCGTTAGCATCTTCCGCTCCGATGAGACCAGAAAGTGTAGATATTGCCTGCTTGATTGTGATAAGCCCAACAATTATGAACAATGTTTGAACGACTAAGTCGGCAATTTTAATGTTAAAGAAATCAATTTCATTGATATACGGTAATAACAACAAAATTAAGTTCATACCGACGACGGCGCCATACGCCATAAGCACTTGTTTCATAAAGGTTTCTCGCCATGTGCCAAAGGCTTTGCCGTTGTCTAGCGGAGCAAGACCCGCAAGCGGTGGCATAACAAAGAAGAGAATTAAGCACATAAAGAAACGCACCATCAAGCCTAAAATTATGTTGAAGAACAGCACAATGCAGACGATTGCCGCACCAAAGCCAACGATGAAGTTGAAATTCCATAGGTCATAGTAATACCATACTAAGCCGACGTTAAATTTTGAGAAGGAAGAATAATTTGTGGTTGTCCAAGTTGTGAAATATCTATCCTTATCAAGTCCACCGCCGTAATTACAACTGTATGTATCATTTAAATGCAAGAAGTTTGCAAAGGCGGTGTCGACCATGTTAGCAGCCTCTTCAGCAGACGAATAATTACTAAACAAAGAAAGATGCCCGCCAGTGTTTGTTGATTCAAAGCCAGAGACATTTGGATTCACTCGACCAGTTGAATTCCCTTCAGAATCTTTCTCTATGAAGAAACCTGTTCTTATACGGTTTGCGTTATATGCCGCCACTTTAAAGATTGAGCCTGAGAATGTTTGCGTTCGTGCAGCCACGCGAGCCAAGTCCTCCTCAGACGGCTCGAAAAGTGCGGCAAAGTCTAATGTTACATCTCCATACTGAATAGCAGCCGTATAACCGAACATATCATAATATAAATACGTTTCGCCTCTCACATCGTCTATATCGTCATCGTCATTCATATTCCCAGTTTGAACATAAGTGACGGGTCTCAATAATTGTTCGGCCTTACTTATCGGATTACCATTTTCATCATAAAGCCCCGAATCGCCATAAATTGAGACAATACTCGACGACGTCGTTGATGTGATAGAATCAAGTGCTGTCAAGATTGCTTGGCTGAGCCATAGCCCTAAAACCACGATGATTGGCACTGCCACCATATTTAAAACCGCCTTGCCAGCAGATGCAACGATTGGCATAGGCCCTTTTGCGGACTTTTCGTTATATGTATAATGGCTTTTGAAAATTGCAATCAATGTGGAAACAAAGCAAACAACCAAGCCAAATATCACAAATGCCCAAAAGACTGTGGATAATGCGGAATAGTCAATATGGTCATTATATGGACTGCCGTTATAACCCATATTGATACCTAGTATGCCCTGAATGAAGTTGGTGACAAGATCTCCGCCAACGGCGACACCGTCGACATAGTATACATCAAGCCCGGCAAGTTTACGAAACAACAGTTGAACAAGGTCTATAAGACTGATAAAGGCTGTGTATAGAAGATAGACTAATTTTGGTATTAAATTAAATAGTTCTTTAAAAAAATCGCCTATCCAATCAAACATCCTTTTCTCCTTATTTCTCTTATTTTTATCATTATAACAAATAAAAATACTTTTTCCAACAATTTTAAAAAAAAATTTGGTATTAGCGCCAAATTTTTTTAAGTGAAGAGTGAAGAATTTTGGTGCGGACACCAACTACACTTAACGCGGGCACGGATATTTCATATCCTAACCGCTACTCCATTGGTTTCGCAATCCTCTTCCCTGTAGGTGATTTTTGATTTATGCTCGCCGAACGCAGTTCTACACTTCACAAAATCAAAAATTGATTATAAATAATCAAATCCACTTTAAGTCGCGACAAATCGCCAACGAATGAAATGAGTGCGATTTCGTTTGGTCGCGATAAGGTGAAAACAAGCGTAAGAGCGATGTTTTTCGAACTCGTTTCGAAAATGAGCAAAAGCACAGTTTTCACCGATTTGGTGTCTGTCCTAATAGTCTTTTGATGTTTTCCGCCAAACTTAAATGTATACCTTTAACAAGCGAGAGTTCTTCCACGCTTGCCTTTTTCACATTCTCCACCGTGCCAAAGGCTTTTAGAAGATTGTCGATTTTTTTAGGTCCTAAGCCTGGTATGTCGTCAAGTTCCGTTTTGGTCTGCTCCTTGGTGCGCGTCTGCCTATGGAAAGTTATCGCAAAGCGGTGTGCTTCATCACGAATGCGCTGAAGTAATTTTAGTTCCGCACTGCCATATTTCAAAATTTTCGGCATGCTATCCCCTACCACAAAGACTTCTTCAAGTTTTTTGGCAAGCGAAATGATCTCAATCTTGTCATCTAGTTCCATTCGCTTCAAAATTTCGTAGGTGGAAGAGAGTTGTCCCTTGCCACCATCGATGACAATTAGGTCTGGTTTTTCTTTGAAACTCTCTCCGTCTTGATTTTTAAGGCGCGTGAGTCTTCGCTCCAAAGTCTCTTGCAAACTTGCAAAGTCATTTGAGCCTTTGACGGTTTTGATTTTGAATTTTCGATAGTCCTTTTTCGCAGGTTTTCCGTCGATAAACACCACCATGGACGCCACCTTGTTCGTTCCGCTTATGTGCGAAATATCGTAACATTCCATACGCCTAGGCAGGATTTTGAGATGCAACTTTTCTTGTAAGGCAGTGAGCGCTCCGACCGTGTTGTTGTAGGTCAATTTTTCCTTTTCCAAATGCTTCTCAAGGTAGTCACGCGCGTTCTCTTTCGCCATTTTAAGAAGAGTTAGGTTTATGCCGTGAGGCTTAGATGTTGTTCGAATATGCTTGCCCAAATACTCAGAAATTAGCACATCGTCGACCTCGTGGCTTGTGATAATCTCGCTCGGTGGAAGCATGTTTTGATAATACTGCGTGATGAAATTGGTCACCGTTTCGTTCTCGTCGATGTCGCTCTGCACATAGTTTTGTATGCCTAAAATCTTTCCGCCACGGATGACCATGATTGTCACAACGCCACTTAGTCCGTCGGTGGCATAGGCGATGACGTCCTTATCGACATCCTTAGGCATGTTTGCCACCACGCGCTGTTTGAGTTTTGCCACCATTTTAAGTGCCTCGCGGAGTTCAATCGCACGCTCAAAATTTTCGGCATTTGAAGCGTTTATCATCTTCTCTAATAGTATTTTCTCAATCTCGTCGTCGTTGCCGTTCAAAAAGTTGATGACTTTCTTGAGTTCTTCCATATACTCTTCTCTCGTCACCCTGCCGGTGCATGGCGCAAGACAAAGCCCGAGCGCATAGTTCAAGCACTCCCTTTTTAAATGCTTTTGGGACGAGAATTTTTTGTTGCACGAGCGTATTTTGAAGGCGGACGCAATCGTCTTAACAATCGCACGCGGGTCGATGCCAGCGATGTATGGACCAAAGTATTTCGCGCCGTCATTTTTAATCTTTCTGACAATTTCAAGGCGCGGAAATTCCTCTTTCATGTCAATCTTTATATATGGAAATGTCTTGCCGTCTTTTAAAAGGATGTTATAGAAAGGTTGGTATCTTTTTATCAGGTTGTTTTCAAGCGCCAAAGCGTCAAGTTCGCTGACCGTGATGAAATAGTCGAATATGTCCACATTATCCACCATCGCCTGCACCTTTGCCGGCTTTTCGGTGTGACGAAAATACTGCGAAACGCGGTTCTTCAAATTCTTCGCCTTGCCCACATAGATAACCTCGCCCTTCTTATCGCGCATGATATACACGCCCGGATTTGTCGGCAAAGTTTTAATTTTCTCTCTCAATCTATCATTCATGCCATTATTATACTCCACTTTGGCAAGAAAAACAAGATTTTTGCTATATGTCGATGTTTTCGTATTCAAAATATGGCGAATTTAAAAACTCGCTGAGCGACATGCCAAAACTTTGCGCAATTAAAAAGACTGTGGATAATCTCACATCCTTTGATTTGCCTTTTAGTATTGTTTGGATAGTTGTTTTATCTAAACAAGTTTCTTTAATCAATCTATACTGGGTTTTGTTTTTTTCAAATAACAACTCTCTCGTTCTTTTTGCCACTGCTTCTGCCAAATTCATATACCACCCAAAATTTAACCACATCTACCAACCAAATAGTCGATGGAAACGCCAAAATATTCGGCAATTTTGATAAGCGATTCAGTTTTTGGTGTTGAGCCATTCTTCCACTTTGTGATACTGGAATTGTTCAAGCCTATTGTTTTGTATAAATGATAGTGACTTGTTTTGTTATCTTTTAAAAGTTTTATGTAACGCGGATAAAACACACTCAAATTAAGTGGGCTAAATTTTCTGTTGCCCTTTTTATCGTTTAAGCCGAACAAATAGTCAAGTGAGCAATGAAAAAAGTCAGCAATCTTCACCGCCGTTTCAATATTTGGATAAAAATCTTTTTGCTTGTAGGCATAGAGCACTTGAAAAAGCACATCAATCTCGCCACTAAGTTTTCTCAATGTAAGATTATTGTCGTCAAGCAAGTCCTGCAAAATATCCACAAATTTAAGCACACCAACACCTCGTTAGTTTTAGTTTTTTTAGTTATTAAAATTTTATTGTAAAAACTATCTAAATTTATTTGGTGTCAGTCGCAGGGTATGATATATTTATATAGAGGTGGTATGATAATTTGTAGTTTTTTCGGACTTAGAAAAATTGATAAAAGCGGTGTAACTGAGTTTATTTTTGGAAGTAAAAGTGAGTTTGATGACTTATGCTATCAAATAGTTTCTAAATTAAAAGAAAAATATCCAAATATTATCCGCATATTTCTTCATCTCCCTAGTGAAACAGGAATAACAACCCTTGAAGAAAAGATAAGACTAGAAAATGCACTTTGCAAGCAATAACACAAAAAGATTGATTTAGCAGTTTTTGAAAAATCAATATTATCGAAAAAATCTATCTCGGCAAATAAAAATGCTTACATCGCAAGAAATTATGAAATGATTAATATGAGCGATTTGTGCATTTTTTATTATAATAAGAACTACTCATTATCTAATAAAGAAAATAAAACAAAAAGTGGCACGGCATATGCCTTTCAATATGCCATACGAAAAAAGCAAGGCATTATTAATACCTATCATTTATAATTTATTTTGATATACACACCCAAAAGAGAAAATATTATAAAAAAATAAATTTTTTATGAAAAATGGTTGACAAGTCACCATTCAATGTGATAAACTTAAAAAGCATTGAGGGAGTTTAGCTCAGTTGGTAGAGTACCTGCCTTACAAGCAGAGGGTCATAGGTTCGAGCCCTATAACTCCCACCAAAACACACAGCGTAAGAACTTTTGAACATAGGTTCGCATACTTAACGAAATACTCCACCAAAAGAAAAAACTGCACTTTTGCTCGTTTTCAAAACAAGTTTGAAAAGCATCGCTTTTCGCTTGTTTTTTCTTTTTAGCGACCAAACGCAACTCGCATTCCATTGGCGAGTTGGTCGCTACTTTTTTAGGTATTTATTTAACTATAATTTTAATAAAATTATAAAAAGTTGTAACTAACTTAAGGCAAAACTTTTGCCTTATAAAATAAAAAAACTTTGTCACGCCAAAGTCTTGTTCCTTGTCTTTATGTAGGCGGGCTCGTGTTGATATAGCCCTAGGTTGTAGTATTCCGCAATCAGTCCTATCAGTTGTCCGCTTGTGGGCTTCTCTTCAAACTCCACAATCTTGGAATGGAAAAGTTCGTTAATCTCCAGCAAACTTCGCTCTTCAAATGTGTCGTCGATGCTCTTTCTGATGCACCGGTCAACAGCCACCTCACTTCCAACCTTGAAATGCTCGCTTATCTTCGTGTATAGATCTTTATGTAAGTTATAGACAAGTTTAGGATCTTCAACAACCAGTTCGACAGCATACGAAAGATAGGCAAACCCTAGAAGGTTGATTTTGAAGCCTAGTTTGATAAGAGCAAACTTGGCGACATTTTTGACGCTATCTTTCATCCTTTCTCCTTTTCACGATAGATTTATTATACCACATATAAAAATTTATTCAAAGTAAAGTTGATGATAGGAAATGCCTATTTTTGCTTACAATTTGCAACAATCGTCGAAAAATATTTATAAAAATCAAATAACAAAAAAGTCTGGCTAATATGCCTGAAATTTTTTAACTTTTTTAGCATACTGAAAATCTTAAAAGAAAAATTATCGCTTCCCTTTAGTAAAAACATTTTCTTTCACCATCACAAACTTCTCTTTATTCTTTCCTTGTAATCTTTGGCGTAGTGTGAAATGCTGTTTTTAAACTGTGATTTTGTTATCTTTCCACTTCGATAAAGTTCAAGTTCCACACAGCCGAAAAGTCCATTCTTCGCTTCAAAGTCCTTCACAATGTTGGAGCATTCTAGAAGCGAATCAAAAGTGCCAGTGTCGAGATATTGACATTTTTTAGGCAGTGGACAAGCCTTCGCTTTTTTATTCTCAACAAACTTTTGAATGACATCGGTAAACTCATACTCTCCGCGTGGCGATTTTTTCAAGTGTTCAACTTCTTTCATCGCCCTGTTGTTGCAGACATAGAGCCCAGTGGAAGCAAAATTGGTCTTTGGATGCTCCGGCTTTTCTTCGATTGAGATAACATTGTTATCTTTATCAAACTCCACCACGCCGAACCGCTCTGGGTCTTTCACTTCTTTCGCAAAGAGCGTTAAGCCAACATTTTCCTTGATTGATTTTTTCAGCAAATCTTGCATATCTTTCATGACAAAGATGTTGTCGCCGAAGAGTAAAACAAAATCGTCACTACCCACAAAGTCTTTCGCATACTTAATCGCATGAGCAGTGCCTAGCGCCTCCTTCTGCACAAAAAAGGATATTCTGTTCTTATAAATTTCATCCGAAAACAACTTGCAAAAAGTGGAATGGTCGCTCTCGTTGCAGACAATCGCAATCTCGTCCACTCCTGCGCCAAACAACAGTGAAACGCCATAAAAAATCATCGGCTTGTCATATATCGGCACAAGTACCTTGCCATAACAGTCGGTTATCGGTCTCAACCTTGTCGCCTTGCCAGCCGTTAAAATAACTCCTTTCATATTTACCTCCAAATGCATTATAGCAGTTTATTGAAGGCGTGTCAAACTTTCGTTATTCAAATATTGAGATTGTTTAATAAAGCCATTTTTAAAAGAATTTATAAAAATTTCGCCAATAGAAATTACAATGTCGAAACGTTTGTGCTATAATGTAGGTATGAATGCCAAAACATTTTTTGTCAAAGCAACAAATCCTAAAATTTTGTTTTATGTGATGATAGGCTTTATCATATCCTCTCTTCTCGTTGGGCTTATGATAGATTTTTTTATCTCTGACAGTTCTGAAAGGCACATTGTTGCCATAGTTGTTGGTATAATTCTTGCCATTCTTGCGATATATCTTCTTGTTGGATATATCTACAACATTGTGGTCGGTCTGAAAAGTAAGTATAAAGAAAAAGGCAACCTTTTCAAGTTATATTATCACGACAAACTTTTCAGAATGTCTGTCAACAAGTCACTCTCTTGCTTCTATGTGCTGGCAAACGCGTTTATTAATTTCATCTACTCTTTCACAAGTTTTAAGTGGTTCTATCTCTCAATCTCCGCTATCTTCTTTGTCGTTTTCATCATGCAACTCTATCTCATAACAAACCTTGGAGATGACAGACTGAAACAAAATAAGGTAATCGCCGCCCTTATCATCTTTATGGGCATCGCCACAAGTGGTATCGCGGTGCTTCTTAACACAAACGAAACCGCCTACTCGTCCAAAGGAATGATGATATATTGGGATGCTCTATATGTTTTCGTCTCGTTCATCTCTGCGATTGTCAGCATCGTTCACGCCATCAAACGGAAGGACAATGTGATGGGCAGATTTTTGTCGGTGAAACTCGCCAACGCTGTGTTTGGTATGTTCACTTTAACCGTGACCATTCCGATGACCTTTCAAGGAGAGATTGATTCGATTAAACTTTTGGCGATAATCGTCGGTGCTGTCTGCTCTATCTTAATTATAGGTATAGGGATATCAAACCTAATAATCAATTTCAAACAGAAAAAGAAGGTTACAGAAAAAACCGAGTGACCTCTCTTTAATTTAGGTCATAAAAAGGTTAAAAATTAAATAATATTATAAAATATTTCTATAATTCACTTTGAAGAATAAGTAGTTTATGGTATAACTTAGTTAGGAGAAAAAATGTTGGTTAGTGAAGCAAAAAAAGAATTTTTAAAAAAGGTAAAAAAAGTGGATGTTGTGGATTTTGCTAAAAAAATTTTACCATATCAAATGTTAGGCTATAGAACTTATGACATAATAACAGGTCTTAATATAAATCAAGGTACTAAACCTATAAAAAAAGAAGCCTTATTATTGTTTTATAAAAACATCTACGATACTTGGTATGATTTTGTTTTAAACTTAGATGAAGATAAATATTCTGGAAAAACTTTTGAAAGTATAAGAAAAATCAAAAAGGATAAAAGATTTGAAAAAAGTAACATGACGCCAATGGATTGTGAAAAATTTATTTTTGAGGTATATGATAGGGAATTTTCTGGAAGTGGATTACGACCATTAAATTCTCAAAGCGGAAGAATAGTAGATGAAGATTTTGCAGATTTTGTTCATGTTTATCCATTTATAATGCCACGCAATATTAGTTGCCGTTTATATCTAAATCTAAAACCAGAATATATTCTTGAACTTGGAAAAATTTTAACAGAAAAATGTTATCAAAAGCATTATAGAATATATTACAAATTTTGGACTGGAATAAATGATAGAAATGATACTTTTTTAATTTATACAAATTATAATAGAGTTCAAAAAATTGTAGATATTTTGAAGGAAATTAAAAATGAAAAGCCAGAAATATTTGCTGGCGCTGAAAAATCGAGCGGAATTCTTTCAATGATTGATGGATTTATAGGCTTTGGTGAAGAGCCAGTAAATAAACACTCCTCTTTTAATTCAGAAAGAGGAGAATCGTTTGACGAATATTTCAGAGAATTATTAAAAAAACAGGCAAAACTAATTGGTAATTACACTGGAACTATTCATAACTCAAAAGGTGAAGATTTACATTTGCGTGAATATTTAAAATACCGGCTTGAAGAATCTTTTAAAGAAACACTTCGTGCTCGTCAGATAGAAATTTTGAATAGACAATATCCTGAAACTTATAAAACTGATAAACAAATTGGAGATTATATTGCAATTCAAACAAAAATTTATGAAAAGTGCAAAGATAAACTTCCAGATTTCGTTGAAAAACAAGTTGATGATAATGTTGAAAAAATCATAACAAATTTGAAGTCTGGTATATTTCCAAATAATCCTAATATTGTTTTCAAAACACAGAGAATTTCTCTATCAGGGTTTACTGAAAAATATGCTCAAGAGGTGATTAAAAAATATGGAAGTCTCAACTACTATTTCGAACTAGATTTGGATTTGAGACAAAAACTTTTTGAAATCTTTAATGTTAGAAAAAAAATTGATAATGAAATATCGGAAGAATCAATCAAGCCATATTTTGATAAACATCATGTTTCAATTAAAAATCCTTCCTTGAACTTAGAGACTGAAATTGAACTTGATGGGCAGAAGAAAAAATAGGAGAGAATATAAAAGATGGATTATTTTGTAAGATAGGCGAAAAGAAAAATACTATCATATAGGATGAGGATGCTTATATTTATGCACTTCTAGATATCACAAATGATATTTAAGAGTATACATTATTTATTCTAAAGAATGAAAATTTGATGTATTACCTAGACTATACTCCTAGAAAAATATGACTTCTGTCAAACAGATTTGTAATCACTATGTAAACGCTTGCAATTTTAATGTTGCAATATTTTGAATGAAAAATGCATAGTTTAGATTTTACCGATTTTTGGTGATGAAAAATGAATTTGTTATAAAAATTATTTTTATAATTTTATGGTTAAAACAAAAAATCTAGCGACAATTAAAATCGCTAGATATTTTTTTTAATATTTGGCATAAATACAGAATGTTATTTTAGTCGCCAAGCGTAAGGCTTGTGGTGCGCCATGGGCGATTCGAACGCTCGACCTTCTGTTCCGTAGCAAGCACTTTTTAATGCTATAATTTGCTATTTTTACAACATTTTCTATCATATTATATCATTTAATCAAAAGCCCATACCCCTTATAAAATAAGACAAATAGGCTTTTATCTTTAACATACAACATTAAACGAAAGCAAAACATAAAAACACATCACAAAACGGCACAAATTTCATAAACTTTGCAAAAATCAAGCAAAAATTCGTAGACATAAGTAAAAATTACTTAAAAATTTATGTTTCTTATGTTCAATTTTAAAGTATTCAATTTCGAAAAGTTTCAACACTTTACTACTTTATGCAAAACACAGCGTATAAAGGAACGGATTTTATGTTATTTTCAAAACCAAAATTTTTTGATGATATACGAATTGCGTAGGCTGGTTTAAATTTTTGAGCATATTCATTTAAACTTTTTGAACGAGTGTTATCATTTGATTTTGTCTCAATTGGAATAATATCTTTGCCTAAGCGTGTGATAAAATCCACTTCTGCTTGATTTTTGCTTTTCCAATAAAAAGAGTCAAGATGATTAGTTTTCAGTTGATTGTAAACATAATTTTCAGTAAGTCCACCTTTAAAATCATTAAAGTTCATATTTTCAAAAAGAATATCATCAATAAGAACATTTTGGCTTGCAGAACACAAACCAACATCATTCATATAAAATTTGAAATCTGTCAAACTTTTGTATACCTCTAATGGAAGTTTAATTTGCTCAATTCTATATAACTGATTGGCAATTCCAGCAAGGCATAACCACTCAATCGCGCCAGCGAATTCACTTGAACGCCCACCACTCTTTATGTCAGAAAACTTAAATTTGTGATTTTCTTTTGCAAGTTGAGTGCTTATGTTTTTATAAACCATCCTGGTTTTAGGAATTTCGCTTTGCTTGTTATATTTTCCCATATCATCAAAATAGGCGTTTAATATATCATTTTGCTTAACTTTGACAATATCATAATTGTTCGTTCTGACAAATTCATCCACAACATCTGGCATTCCACCAACATACAAAAACTTCTTGTAAAGTTCAAGTGCCTGTTCGTGAAAAGGTCTGGCAAGTGCAGTGTTGGTCTCATAACTTTCTTTAATCTGGTCAATTAAGAACTCGTTGTCCGTTGCAAGCAAAAATTCCTCAAAATCCATAGGATACATATTTAAAAACTGCACTTTTCCAACAGGAAAGGAAGAAATGCCTCTGTTGACAGAAACACCAAGCAGAGAACCAAGCGCGATAATATGATATTCATTTGCATCTTCACAGAAGTATTTTAAAGAAGTTATCGCTTCAGGACACGCTTGAATCTCATCAAATATTATAAGGGTGTGCGTAGGCAAAATTTCTTTTCTTTTATAGTTGGAAAGTTTACTTAAAATGCTTTGAGGTCTTAAATCCACAAAAAAATCTCTCAAATCTTTCTCTTGCTCGAAGTTGCAATAGACAGCGTTTGCATATTCCTTTGAACCGAAAAGATTGACAATATATGTCTTGCCAACTTGCCTTGCTCCCTGCAAAATTAAAGGCTTTCGAGATGAAGAATTTTTCCATTCAACTAACTCTTTATATATCTTTCTTTCCATAATTTCTCCTTTGATAAACATATCATATCACAATTTGTGTAAATTTGCAACCGTTTTTTACACTTTTTGGCACATAATTTTTGTCAAAATTTACACTTTTTGGCATATAACTTGAAAAGTGTTTCTAAAGGCATAAAAATATTCATTAGAAATTAAGCAAATTTAGAAAAAGATAATGTTATGAAATAATTTTATAACTTACTTTGAAAAATAAGAAATTTATGATATTATCTTATTAGGAGAAAGTTATGATTATTTATACAACAAAAGAAACAAGAGAAAGATTAAAATTAAAAATGCCAAATGAGTTAAATCCCCCACTTTCTGAATTTGTAAAGGAAGTTATAAATAAAGAGTCTGGGAATCCTATGTTAGAGTGGGGAGCAAAACTCTTTTATTTTGATAGAAGAAAATGTCTACAAGTTGTTCATTTTGCAAGCAAACTTACTCTTTTTCTTATCGACATCAAAGTTAAAGATATCGAAAAGATTGGTGACATGATCGCATTTTATCTTTTTGAACTATATAAAGATAAACCAAATGTTATCAAAAAATTAGAAAAATTTATTGCTTCAAGTCCGTTTATTTGTTTTGATAAAATAACCAATAAGAGTATTATATCCACTTTAAACCATACTGAAAGTAATTTTGCGTTTTATGGGAACAGATTTTATCAATATATAAAAAACAATATTTTACATTCTAAACAAATAAATTATGATGTGAACTTTGACTTTATATTTTCTTCTTCCTTAGATAAAAGTGACATGTATTTCCATAGCGGGGAACGTTTTGAAAAATTGCTTTTAGAATATATAGCAGACTAAAAAATTTTATTTATGTTTAAGTAAGGAGAAAATAATGTATAATGATAAAGAATTTTTAGAATTTTATGAAAAAAACAAAACCTGTTTTGAAAAAGAGATTGAAGAAATCCGCAAAATGTTAAAAGAGATTATCGGCGAAGAAAATGAGGGATATTATAGAATAAGCCAAATGCTTAGATTAATTGAATTTGATTATAATGCCTTATTAGAAAGTGTGGGCGATTTAGTTGAATCTACCAATGAATTAAAAGTTTTAACGGAAGAATGCAAAAAAATGGATGAATTTATTAAAAATAAATTAGATGAAAAATTAAAAGATGAGAATTTTTATGAACAAGACATTGATGTTGTGAGTGAAATTGTAAAGCGCGTAAATAAGTTGGATGATGCAAATCAGCACATGGCATTATCATATATAAGTGGTATGGTTGCGGCTTATGAAAGACTAAAAGATAGTTGCAATCGTAGTAAAAGAAACCAAAAATGAAATTATATTAAAATTTAAGATATTACAAAACATAATTTGCATAAATTTTGGAAAAATTCGTAGACAATTCGTAGACATCGCCTATTTTTAGCACATTTTTGGTAAAAATAATGTTGTTTAGATTTTTCTTATTTTTGTGGTTAAGAATGAATTTGTT
>CALWGA010000032.1 GCA_944377825.1 uncultured Clostridia bacterium
AATAATATCCCCTTCATTATATGTAACAACATAGTCCCTTTCATCATCATTAGCGTAATATCCTCTATATCTAACAGTCATAGTATTATCTATGTTAATGTTATCATAAATGATTTGTTGAGTCTGAGCTTCCGTGAAATAACCATAAATATTTATAAAATCCTTTCCATCTTCTGGCAAAAAATTTATTTTGAATTGGCAATTTTCATCACAAATCTGCTCACCTTGACCATAAGGCTCTGTATAAAATCCGTGGAACAAATAGCCATCTGTATATGGCTTTTCTATTCTTAATATTTCGTCATATGTTACGCTTTTACTCTCATTACAATATTCAGAATTTGTTGGTATTGTTGAATAATATATATTAAATGAAATCGGTTTAAATATGGCATAAAGTGTAATATCCTCTGTATATTTTCCAGCATAAATACTTTCAATGGTAAAAAAATCTTCATTTGGATTTTCGCTCCAGCCTTCAAAATTATATCCGTATTTACTGACTTCGGATAGTGAAATGTTATCTGCTACTTTACATATTCTATTTTCAGTTCTACCATTGTAAACAAGTGTTAATTTATAAGTTTTATCAACCTTGTATTCGTAAACATTAACGACTGTTTTACCTTCACAAAAAGACTTGAAAGCTGGCGTATAATTATTAACCACATCATACACTGCAATACCTTGACCATCTTTTTCCGTGTAATAACCACTAGTTTCATAGAAATTGGCATTTTCAATACTAATTTCACAATAATATGTAGTAGATAAATCTACATTGATTGAACTTTTAAGGTTTTTTCCATTTTGATAATAAAAGTTAATAGTTGTAGTACTTACCTGTGGGGTTTCTGTTTGATTATTTTTTTATCATCAGAAAAACATCCACTTAAAAGCATGGCGCATGGCAAAATCAAAACAAAAGCCAATATGTATATTAAAAATTTTTTCTTCATATTTTTCTTCTCCGTATTATAATAGTTAACAATAACCATTAATAACAATTAAAGTGAATAATCAATTATATTATATATTATATAAAAAAATATTAAAAAAAATCAACAAATCAAAACTAAATACATTATAAAAAATATTTTAGAACATTTTTGAAAATAAATTTTTTATGAATTTAATAGTTTATATTATCTGAAGTCGAACCAAGCGCGACGAAGTCGCATTTGAGTGAGACTGATGGTTTTACATACTATGTGATGAACACAATTTGTTGTGTTTTTGCGTTTAGCAAAATTAAAATTTAACTTGCTTAAATTTTATCATCACATAGTTTATATTATCTGAAGTCGAACCAAGCGCGACGAAGTCGCATTTGAGTGAGACTGATGGTCATACATACTGTGATGAGTGTGCGTTAGCACACAAATTCGATAGAATTTATTAAAATTTTATGATAGTAAAATTTTAACATCACATTGTTTATATTATTACATCTCATATTTGACAATTAAATATTTAATAGGACATTAATTTTGACAACAAATATTTTTGATTTTAGATGATTTTAGGCAATTTTATATGGCAAAACAGGTGAATTTTACCCCTACAAAATAGGCATTTGTTGTCAATTTAGTATTTTTTTGACAACAATTTACACTTTAATCAACTCTTCAATCCCTTTATTTATAGGGCTTTTAATAATATTAAGTTCAATTCCTTATTTCAAATATTCAAAACTTGGTAAGGTGGGGGGGCGGTGGTTCGAGTCCACTCAATCCTACCACTAAAACCCCGATTTTATCAGGGCTTTTATTATGATTTTATAACGAAATTTTTGACATCATTTACTACATTTTTTGACATCAAATATTTTTGCATTAAAATTAGACAATAAAAAAGACCGAAAGTGTGAAATTTTTACTTTCGGTCAAATTCTTTCTAAAACTACCTAAAACTGATACATTTGCAACAATAGTTTTCCTCATTCATAAAAATCCTAATTCGCTATAATTATTTGACTTTTATAGGCTTAATATTATATACTAATCAAAATGGAAAACATTAAAATTACTGTATTAAACGATGATAGATGTGAAAATGAATTGTTAAGTCATTCTCATGGTTTTTCTTTGCTTGTAGAAACGAAAAATGCAAAGATTCTATTCGACGTAGGACAAGATAATTCGTTTGTTAAAAATGCTGAGAAACTTTGCTTATCAATTGAAGATATAGATTGTGTTGTATTAAGTCATGGTCACTACGACTACACAGATGGTTTAAAGTTTTTAAAAAATGGGACTAAAATTTTATTTCACCCAGAATGTGTGAAGTGGAGAAAATCTAAACGAACTAAAAAATATAATGGCATTCCTTATGGAAAAAATGAATTTGAAACAAGATTTAATGTCTCTTATAGTAAATCTCCAGTTTTTATTTGTGAAGATATTTGTTTCTTAGGTGAGATAGAGAGAAAAACTGACTTTGAATGTAAGAATTTTCCATCTATAAACAAAGATAACACTGATGATACCGCAATTGATGATACAGGTATTGCTATTAAAACCACCAAAGGTTTAATTATAATATCTGGTTGTGGACATAGTGGAATTTGCAACACAATTAATCAAGCGAAAAAGATAACAAAAACAAACGAAATACTTGCTTTTTTAGGTGGATTTCATTTAAAAGAGATAGACGAACAAACTAAAAAGACAGTAGATTTTTTAAAAGAAAATAATGTCAAACAATTATACCTTGGACACTGCACTTCAGATAAAGTTTGTGTATATTTTAAAAATAAATTAGAAAAATCTATCAAAGTAGAAATTTTGAAAACAGGTCAAACAATAAATTTTTAATATAAAAATTTTATTTTTACATCTCAAAATCTTTTTTATTTTCCTTTCTTCTTTCAAATTCTTGCATTTACACCGTAAGGTTGTCAACACTCAAATTGATAACCGACTACTAGTTATATCAATTTACTTATACTCAAATTCAAGTTCGGTTTTGCGTTCGTAGATGGTGCCGATAGGATTGTCTCTCATCGACTTTTGGTAAGATTTTTTTGCATAGCAATATTTGCAGTCGTGAAAGCAAGTATCATACTGCCCAATGTCAACCGACGGCATACAAAGGCAGTTTTTGCGTTGCCCCTCAAATTTGTTGTTTTTGCGTTTGACTTGAATTCCCAAATCCTTATATTTTTCGGTCAGAAGTTTCTCAAAAATTTCGCCGTCAATGCATTTACTTGGAACAATGCCATATTTTGAATAGTCATTTTCAGCACACGCTTCAATTTGAATTCCGTTTTCCCTAGCAATTTTTGAAATGGCAGACAGAATTTTATCTTTTTGCCATTCGCTAGGTTTGTGCAAGTTTTTATCACACCCTTTATAACTTTCAATCAAGAAACTGATTTTGCAATGTTTGGTATATCCCTTTAATTCCCTTGCCAAGCGTTCAAATCTTTCAATATGCCAATTTTCATCTATGCCTTCCGTCACCAAAATCGGATCATAACGCCAGATAACAGGGCAGTGTTTTGAAAGAATTTTGAAGCTTTCAATTCTCTCTTCAAGAGGTGGAAGATTTGCTTCAATTTCTTTTGGATAAGCATTCAGAGTGTATAGAAAATAATATTTAAAGTCTTTTAATTTATCAAGGCTATTAAGCATAGGTTTTGGATTCTTTGTCCAAAAAACAATCCCTTCAATATTGCCAGATGTTTCAACTATCTTTTCGCCAAGTAAGTTAGTTTCAACATTCTCAATTTTTAATGGTTTGAGAGCAATTTTAGCAATTTTTTCGTGCGCAATAGGATTTGGAATTAAAATAAAACCTTGGTCCAACTGCTTAAAAAACCAATCACTATAAAACGCAGGAATGTCTGTTCTGCGACTAACGCTTAAAATCATTTTATTATCCCCACAAAATTTTTATTGTAATTTTAGTGTTTTTATTTTTAAAATATCAATGCCGTAAATGTTTTTATAGATATCCGTCACATCCATTGTTGTGGACTTGGCATAATCAAGTTCCAAACCTTTGCACACCTCTTTTATCATCGCTTCATTCTCGCCTTCAATTTCTAAATATGTTGGAATTAAAGGCCATGTGTCGACGTCTATTTCGGCTCCCTTGTATCTAAATTGGTGCCTGTTATTCTCTTGATAATTTCGTGCCTGCAAACCTATTTTTGTTAAAATTAAGTCCGTTTCATCAAAATTATCCACAACAATTTCCGCCTCTTTCGCGCCATCAATTTTAGCCATTCCAATCTCCTTCACAGTTAAAGTTGTGGCCTCTCCATTTGTCCTTAATCGAATCCAACTGTTAGGCTGTGGATGAATGAGATCATAGGTTTTTCTTATCTGCTTCCAATCGCCTATTTCTTCCGCACCAACTTCCTTTAATTTTTCTAATATTTTGTCAACATCAATTTCTAAAAATCTAACTTCATATTCAGTTTTCATATCCCCCCCCACAACTTATTATAACCCAAATAGATTAAAAAGGCAATTTTTTGAGCCGATTACATAATTGCAAAAATTTGCAAAATATTATTAAAACTATCAAAATCACTTGTTTGGCTTAAAATAGTATGAAATAAAAGACCGAAAAGTAAGTTTTCTCGCTTCTCGGTCTATTTCTATCTAAAACTGCCTAAAACTGTGATAGTGGTAATAGTAGTCAAAATATGTTACCAATCTATTGATGAAATTTTAATTTAAAAAATTATTAAAAATGAAATAGAAATCTAACTTTTTTTGATTGCATTTGTAAGACTTTTTAGAATATCAAAGACATCTTCGTTAAACAAAATTGTTTTACAAGAGATTTTATCTGAGCAAACAGCATAATCTTTGTTTATGCGAATTAAATTCGTGTTCTTGTTAAAATAGGTCATTCGCTCAAATGGATATTTAATGATTGCTGGAGTGTTATAGCCTACACCGATTTCCAGTAGCACGAGTTTTTGACCTTTTGTTTTGTCCACAAAATTTTGATATGCTTGTACGTGAGCATACCAACCATCATCTTGGATAAACTTATCGTCTGCTCGCAAATTCATTTCCATTTCTCGCCCACAAACAGGACATTTTGGAATGAGAGCGCTATCAATTTTTGTTTTCCATTTAGACTTGCCAAAAATTTCAATTTTTCCATTTTTTTCAATGATAAAGTTTTGAGATTTAAGCATCTTAAAAATTAAATCCTTATTGTCGTAAGTTTTATTGTGGCAAGGTACTGAGCATTGAAAAAGCCCATAATCGCCCTGCATATAAAAAAGTCTCGCTTTATCAAAGCCCGCCAGTTGAAATTGATGGTCAACATTAGTTGTGATAACAAAATAATCCTTATTTTTTATCAAATCAAAAAGTCTTCGTTCATCTTTTCCCCTTTTAAATAGGATGTCAATTATTTAAAATTGTCAATATTTATCAAATCGTTATACATATTGACATTTTCGGCAGTTATGTTTTCAAATTGATTATAATGTGTTATCAAACTTTTGACTTTTAACTTTCCGCAGGTTATGTTTTGCACAATCAAATCTTCGCACTTCATTTCGCCGCACAGCACTTCGACCATTTCACAGTCCAGTTTCTTTGCCTCAACTTTTCCTTTCACACGTAGTGCATCGTAGATTTCACTGTCGTCTTTCAAAGTTAAACTGTTTGCATAAACTCTGCCCACTCTAAACTTTTTATTCGCCACTATATCTTTTGCCCAAAAGGAATAACAAATAGGCTCGGCAAAATCAATATTTGGTAATTCATCACTTTTTGTTTTTCTGACTTTCACCTTGTTTGGTGTTTGAAAGTCCATTAAGCCAAAAGGAATGTCTACATTAAAAGTCACATCTGCAAGAGCGTCATTTTCAATAAATTTATACAACTTAACCTTAAATTTTTTGTCTTTACTTTTTGGTATTGTTTGGAACTTATATTTTTCCAAATCTTCTAAACTGTTTATTGTTATCATGTTAACTCCTTTTACTTTTGATAAGCATGTTAAATTAGATTTTTTATACTTTCTATGATAGAAAATTATTAAATTTTTTTCTTTTATTTTTTAATCATAAAATTTTATCTCTCCCCCCCCATCT
The DNA here is from genome assembly GCA_944377825.1 of uncultured Clostridia bacterium. Taxonomy (GTDB): domain Bacteria; phylum Bacillota; class Clostridia; order Christensenellales; family UBA1242; genus Caccovivens. The sequence goes on from CALWGA010000032.1 coordinate 6,071, forward strand.
TTTTCTATCTTGTAACATTTACTCACAAAATTTTCTATATTGCTAAAATTTTCTTCAATACATTCCCTTATATTAGAATTTGCTATATTTAAAATGTAATTAGAGCCGTTCTCTGAAGAGTAGATGTTATTATAAAGAAACTTTGCTGCGCCTTTACTTTTTTCAGTCGGAATAGTGTCTCTAGGGATTTGTTTAATTTTTTCATTTATAGCCTCTTTTTTGACTTTTTTAAATTCATTTTTCTTAAATCCTAGGTCATACAAAAATATATCTTCTTGCCCTTTGATGAAATAATACATATCAACCGCTTTCATAATCGGCAGTTCCATGCAATCAACTTCTTTTATCGCGCTCTCTATTTCGCTCTTTTTATTTAACACAAAATTATACACTCTCTTGATAGTTTTTGGTACAAAATGTGATTTATTATTGGCGTCTGAAATACCGAAAGCATATTTAAAATTTCGATCTAAAGCAGGAAAACACCCAATAGTGCCCAATATTATCTTAGACACAACTGTCAAAAATTTAGGATAAAAACTCTGTTTTTCATTCTTTCCTATTTTATTAAAGTAACTCTTTGTGTCGTAAAACTCCTTAAAAGAAGATAAAGCGTCTTGTATGTTTTTATAAAGAGTTATTATTAAGTCTCCGCAATTAGTTTTAAATAATGTTTCGTCACTCCACAGCGATTTAAACTCGTCTTTAAAGATAATATCGACAACTTCTCCATAAATCTTATAGTCATTTTGAAGTAAAAAGGAACTTCCCCTATACATTCCCCAACTTGCCATGTAAAAGGCTAGGTGTAAGCAGAGTTGGTCTCTATATGTCCACTTTTCTCCATCAATGGCACATTCTCCAAAAGAAGAGTTAAGTATTTTTGAAGGCTCGCATATTTCTTTCTCATATATTTTTCGATAAACCGAATGGAAGAAATTGTAACAATACTCCCATGATTTATATCTACTTTCTTTCTCATTTTTAGATTTTTGAATAAATAGAGCAACCGAATCTTTAAAGTAATCTACATTAAAACTTTCTAAATCTTTTTCATCGTAATTCGCCATATATCATCACCTTTTATAATACTTTTAAAAACCTAATATTGATTGTCTTTTATAAATTGTTATCTTTTATAATTTTAGATGCATCATTTAGATGGCTAAAAATTTCGTTCATCAGCGTGGTGAATTTATAATCTTCAATGTCAAAGTATTGATAGACAAGCGTGTATTTATCAGTGACATACGAACAATAATCTTTCGTTTGTTGCGTTTTTTTGTTAAACACCATCTTTGTGCTAGCATCGTAACTTTTAAGCCAACCCATAGCATGATACTTTTCAAACAACTTTTCCGCCTTTTGCTTTTTTGAAGTTTGTGCGACTTTGGTTGTTGAAACTATCCTTTTAAATTTATCTCCTTGGATTTGAATTCCAAGTGATAGTTCATCTTCATTTTCCTCTTTTTTAAAACGAACATCCACCAAAGAATCTTTACGGGTAAAACCAGGTTTTATAACAACTTCCCAAGAATTGTTATCAATCAATTTTTCAAGTTCTTTTCTTATATTTTCGTTTAAAAAGTGCGCAAACCTATCTGCCTGCAACTTTTTCACAATATCATCCAATTTGATTTTAGACATTTTATCCAATTTAGAACAATCCATTGTGTTTCCAATCGCTTTGCAACTTTCGTCTATCACATAAAGCATGCTTTTAGAAGATTCTATGTATTCCTTGACCACAATTTTGTCATCACCAGTTAAATTTGCCGACTGATACATTTTTTCAATGCCATCCAAAATTTCTTCATAACTTAAAGGGTCCCAACCGTTTGGAAGGACAAAAGATGGTTTTGAAATACCTGTGACTATACCACAAACAAAATGTCTTTCTTTTTTGCTAGCATACTTATTTTTATAATTTTCGAGTTGCTCTTTATCCGGAAGAGATTTTAATTTATTCTCTATAATATAACCGCCAATATAATCGCCATTTTTTGTTTCAACAACTAGGTCCATATGTTCTTTTTCTCTACTAACACTGTCAATCTTGTCCACATCAATCTCTTTAAAGAAAACTTTGGCAAAGTTCTTATCTTTATCAATCAGCCATTTCCAAAAATTTGAATGACATAATTCCTTTGCTCCCAAAGTCAATGCAAAGACAGGTGACTCTTTTAATTTTTTTATTTCATTATCAAAATTTTTACTATTATTTTGTTTTTTCATTTTATTTTTCCTTTTTGTAATTTTTTCTCATTGTGTCTATCTTTTTTATAAGTTCGTTTCGGGTCTCTTTTGGCGAAATTAGTTCGATTGTTTCGCCGTATTGCAAGCACCAATAGATGAGTGCCTGCTCATTCACTTTAACATCAGCATAAAGAATTTCATCTCTCATATAAAACCTGGCGTTCTTGCTAAACCACTCAGCAACATACTCAGCGGAATACTCGCTCAAAATTTTCAAAGTTGCATCAATCGTTTTATTATGAAACATATAGATGTTTTGGTTGGCATATTCCGCCATATCCACGCCATTTTCACAATTTTTAAGTTTCGTTATAGGTTTTACAGGCGAATCTAAGATTTTGATATTTGAAATAAGTTCAACCTTGTAGTTTGCAATATCGTCAAAATAATCAAGATTACAAACAAGATAATATCGCCCTTGATTGTTTATCATAATGTAAGGATTTATCACATATCGCTTTTGGCTTTTTCTTTCACTCTTTTCCTTATCAAAATAAAACCTGTTATAGTTAAACTCCACTTGCTTACCATTTTCTATCGCTTCATTTAATATGTCTATCGTGTAGAAAAGTTGTTTTTGATCTGTTCTTGCAATTTGGTCGGACTTATAGATGTATTTATATTTTCTTCTTTCATATTCACTTAGAAAATTTGAGAGTTTTTGCGATAATTTTCTTGCGTTTGTGCTGTCTATAGACTTACTTGAAAACACCGCATCCACCAAATATGATATCTCGCTTTTCTCTAACTCGCGCTCGCCTAAATAACACCCATTCTTAGTTTTCACAATATCAAAGCCAAAATCTATCAAACTGTCAATCGTGGAACCCACAGATTTTCTCTCAAGTTCTAAACCAAATCTTGAGTATAGTTTTTGAATTATTTGCTCTTGTTTTAAAGGATGATTTTCATCACTACTTTCTTTTAAGATTGCTAAAATGCAAAGAGGCGAAAGTTTTTTGTTATTAGGTAGCATATTTTTCTCCAATTTCATTATAACACAATCCATATAACTCACAAAATATTTAACAATGAAAACCGAAAGAAAATTTATCTATCTTTTTAACAGGCATATCGATATCTTCTGGCAACAACACGCGCATCTTTGAGGTGTGAAGTAAGTTTTCATTGACAAGTCTGGTTGCTTGCTTCATTCTCGCCTTTTCAAGAATATTTCTCACGAACCTGCCATTTCCAAAATTTTTTTCACCTTTTTTAAGTGCAATGATTTCTCTTAATTTTTCTTCGCACTGCGAAATGTCCACATCCATTTTCTTTGCTTGATATTCAGCAATCTTAATTAGTTCTTCTTCGCTATAGTCAGGAAACTCCACCTCAAACGCTATTCGACTTCTTAGTCCAGAATTTCTATCCAAAAATTTTTGCATTTCATTTTTGTAGCCTGCAAAGATAACCACCAAATTTTCACGATTGTTTTCCATTTCCTGCACTATGGTGTTGATTGCCTCATCGCCGAACAATCCATCTCTTCCATCGCAAAGCGAGTATGCCTCGTCGATAAAAAGGACATTTCCAATCGCCTGTTTAAAAAGTTCCTTAACTTTTGGCGCCGTTCCGCCGACAAACCTACTCACAATATCCGCTCTTCCAACTTCAATCAATCTACCGCCAGAAAGCAAATTTTCTTCCTTCATGATTTTTGCGATAATTCTTGCAACGGTTGTTTTCGCCGTTCCGGGATTGCCCACAAAACACATATGGCGACTAAATTGCATGCCTTTCATATTTTCGCCTTTGCACGCCTCATTAAGTTTTGCGTAGTTGATGAAGTCGGTGACGATTTTTTTGATGTTCTCCTGCCCTATCAAGCTGCTGAGTTCTTTGTAGCCATCATTTTCTGACACCTCTTTTTCCACTTTCCTTTCCTCTTTAACAAACATGGAATATTGCGGAAATTGAATTGTTTGCAAATATTTTTTTTGCCAATCTTTAAAGATATCCTCAAGTTCAAATGCTTTATACGCTTTTTGAGGCTCGACCAGATTAAGCAGGCTTTGTGTCTCTTGAATGCTATACCTACAAGCCAGTTTTTTTAGAAACTTTTCCGCCATTTCATCGCAAAGTGCCGTATCCTGCACTTCCACGAAAGATAAATTAGGCAAATTGTTTTTTATGTAATTTAACTGTCCATTTTTTAAAGAATGAAGTTGAAAAATAAAGGTTATCTCTCTATGCGCCACATTGCAAACCTGACAAATTGCTTTAAGCACTTCCTGCTCTCTTGAATAGTAATCTGTTTCATCGATTTCGGCGCCGGAAGAAATGACAACCACACCACCATCATTCATCTTAAAAATCGAAGATATTTCTAAAAATAGGTCGACACCCGAACGACATAGCATGGAAGGATATAAAACAGAATACTTATCACGAAGCATCCTTCCGTTTGAGTGCAAAGCGTCAATCAAAATCCTAACAGCATTTTGTCCTGCTTGTTTTTGCATATTTAAGATGTAGTGAACAGGAACTCCAAACGCATTGGTCTTTTTAGGCATGTATATTCTTTTTATTTCCTCAACAAACTGCTGATTTAAGACCTGTTTATTGCAAATGTCCAGCATTTCTTCTTGAGTGTAAACACCTTTGTTTATCAAATATTCCTTAAAACACCTGCGCGGGCCATAATCAATATCGTATATCGATTTAATTTCGTATGCGTTTTCAATAAAATTATCATCTTGTGCAGTATTGATATCGCTGATTAAAGTGTCAATGCTTATTTCTTTCCTTATCGTTTGGTCAAAACTCTTATTGAGATATTTGATAAACTCGTGAACAATCTTATCCACCATATCAATCTTATCAAGTGATTTTTTGAAAATGACATCAAACTCAAGTCTATTCTCTTCGTCGCGAACGATAAACAAGAAGAAGTCATCATCTTGCTTTTCTTCGAAAAATTTTTTGTAGGCATATAAGTCCTGCTTTTTTATTTCGGTAGCGACCTCTTTATCTGCCAAAACCTCCTTTTGTTGATTTGAGCATGTAAATTTATAGAATATCATCTTTCCCTCCCATTGTTTACATACTCATTTTAACACTTGCAATGTCCAAAAAATAGGACATAGATTGTTTTTATATTTACTCCGGCGTAAAACGCTCAACAAAAAAAGAATGATATAAATTTTTATATCACTCTTCTCTATTTAAAAGTATATAATTTTGAGTTTCTCTAAACCAAGCGCAGTTCGTGACGCCGTCACATCTTAAAGTGGTTTTGATTAGAGCAACAACATACCACTCTATAATCTTTCCATAACTCTTCACTGAACGCGTATGCGTTCCTTCTCTGGAAATCTTTGATTCCCCTTAACTCTTCACTTTATATAATCTTTTTACAACTCTTCACTGCGAGCCTTTGGCTCGCCTTCACTTTTCACTCTTCACTTTTCACTTAAAAGGCAACTTTCTCATAATCAAATCCTATTTGAGTAGCGACAAATCGCCAACGAATGAAAATGAGTGCGATTTCGTTTGGTCGCTGATAGGCGAAAACAAGCGTCAACGCGATACTTTTCGAACTCGTTTCGAAAATGAGCAAAAATGCAGTTTTCGCCTTATCCCTGAATTGAACCCACTGTTCTAGGGAAAAATTCGACGTCACGGATGTTTGAGATGCCTGTTAGATACATAACAAATCTTTCAAAGCCGAGACCGTATCCTGAATGCACGTTTGTGCCATAGCGACGCGTGTCGAGATACCACGAGTAGTCCTCTTCTCTAAGACCGAGTTCGTGAATGCGTGCCTTTAATTTATCTAAACGCTCTTCTCTTTGGCTTCCGCCACAAAGTTCGCCGATTCCTGGCACAAGCATATCGACCGCCGCCACTGTTTTTCCGTCATCATTTTGACGCATATAGAAGGCTTTGATGTCCTTTGGATAGTTCTTTAAAAACACTGGCTTTTTGTAGACCTCTTCGGTCAAATATCTCTCATGTTCCGACTGCAAGTCCACACCCCATTTGACAGGAAAAACAAACCTATCTTTCACTTTCTCTAAGATGCTGATTGCCTCGGTATAGTCAAGGCGAACAAACTTGTTTTCCACAACATTTTTAAGTCTTTCGATTAATCCGTTGTCGACAAACTTATTCAAAAACTCAAGTTCGTCCTTACATTCTTGCATAACATAGGAGATGACATATTTTACCATTTCTTCTTCGTTATCCATAAGTTCGTCAAGGTCGCAGAAACATATCTCTGGCTCCATCATCCAAAATTCCGCTGCATGACGACTGGTGTTGGAGTTTTCCGCCCTAAAGGTCGGACCAAAGGTGTAGGTCTTTCCAAAAGCGTGCGTCATCGCCTCTTCATGAAGTTGCCCAGAAACCGTCAGTGACACCTTCTTACCGAAAAAATCTTGGCTGTAATCGACCTTACCGTCTTTCTTTGGCAATTTTTCAAGGTCAAGCGTGGTCACTTGGAACATCTCGCCTGCGCCCTCGCAGTCATTGGCTGTTATGATTGGCGTGTGAACATAGACGAAATTTCGCTCATTGAAAAATTTGTGAATGGCGAATGCGGAGACCGAGCGTATTCTAAACACCGCATTGAAAAGGTTGCCACGCGGACGAATCGTTGGAATGGTCCTTAAAAATTCCACCGTGTGACGCTTCTTTTGAAGAGGATAGTCTAGGTCTGATGCGCCCAAAATCTCCACCTCTTCTGCGTTGATTTCGAAAGGTTGTTTTGCTTCTGGCGTTAAGATAACCTTGCCTTTAATTTCAAAGGAAGAGCCGACATTTTGTTTAACAACCTCTTCGTAACTCTCAATCTTTGCCCTTTCCACAACGATTTGCACGCTTTTAAACGCGCCGTCGTTGAGTTCGATAAAGGCGATGTTTTTACTGTCACGTATCGTTCTCGCCCAACCGCAGACAGTGATGGTTTTGCCACCAGATTTACTATAATCTTTGTTCAAATCTCTAATTTCAATTCTTTTCATATTTTTCCTCGCTTTTTATGGAGTTATCCTTTCTGGTCCACGGAAGATAAACATCGATTCCTTGATATTTGGAAGTTCCAACAAATTCATGGTTATTCTGTCTAGCCCTAGACCAAAGCCTCCATGTGGCGGACAACCATATTTGAAAAATTGAAGATAAAACTCCACATCCTTTGCAAGTCCCTTCTCTTCCGCCTGTTTTTTCAAGATGTCATAACGATGTTCTCTCTGCGCGCCGGTTGTGATTTCCACGCCTTTCCAAATAAGGTCGTAGCCCTGAGGCACGCCGTCTTTTCGCATATGATAGAAAGCTCTTTTCCTTGCGCCATAGTCTGTGACAAAGAGGAATTCATGGTTGTATGCGTCTTTAGCAAACTGCCCGCATAACTTTTCCGCTTCCGTTGTCAAATCGTCCTTTTCTTCTTCAGGGCAGGTGTAGCCATAGCGCTTTTCAAGTTCATTATATAGGTCACAAAGTTTAATTCTAGGGAAAGGCAAAGTTGGCACTACGACATCCACACCAAAAGTTGCCTTAATCTCTTCGCCATACTTTTCGCTGACCTTTTTTAGAGCATATGTCAACAACTCCTCTTCCAACTTCATCACATCTTCAAAGGACTCAATATTGGAAAACTCAAGGTCAAAACCAGTGAACTCGGTGGCGTGCTTTTTGGAATGCGATTTTTCCGCCCTAAAGACTGGACCACACTCAAAGATCCTGCCAAATCCGCCCGACATTGCCATTTGCTTATAGAACTGCGGACTTTGTGCAAGATAGGCAAAGGTGTCGAAATATTTGACCTGAAAGACCTCGGACCCAGACTCGGACGCCGTGCCAATAAGTTTCGGCGTGTGAATTTCAATGAAGTCCTTATCAAGCAAAAACTCACGCATTGCGTTTGTGAATAAGGTTTGAACTTTGAAAAGTAGGTGGTTTTTCTCTTGCCTTAAATCTAGCCAACGATAGTCGATTCTTTGGTCGATATTGCTCTCAGGTCCGATTGGATAGACCTCGGCGGTGCTTGTCACTTCCACCTTATCCGCCAAAACTTCCTGTCCGCCCATCTTCACATATTCGCTTTTAACAAGTTCTCCTTCCACCAAAACCGTCGAACCTGTGAGAAGGTGCGCGAAAACCTCGCCAACCTCTGGATGTGCCACTTTGTCCACCGTCACTTGAATTTTGCCCGAAAAGTCGCGCAGTATCACGAACTGGATGTTTTTCTTATCGCGAACGGTGTCAATCATCCCTTGAAATCTAACTTTTCCTTCTTTTAATTTTGAAATTTGCTCTGTCATTTTTTCTCCTTTTATCTCGCATTAGAAAACAAAAAATCCTAATGCTTTTTGCATTAGGACGAATAAAAATATCCGCGGTGCCACCTAATTTGTCAAAACTGACCACTCTTATTAAATTATCCAAACTCCAAAAGTGTCTTTCCTTTCATCTTACGTGCAATTTCCACCAACCATTGCCTCTCTATGTGTCACAAATGAACCTACTCTCTTTCTTCATCGTTTGATACCTAAATTTTACTCTTTTAAAAACAAATTGTCAAGAAAAAGTGGTGATTTTTATTGTTTTTTATTTTCAACTACATTGTCATATAAATAATCTTTAACAACTTGCACGGTTTCAGGTTGGAGAAGTGTTCTTGTTGTGCCATTCAGCGTTGCAACGCCCTTATGTACACATTGCGCATGATATCCCTTTGGAATGATAAGCGCACCGAACTTGTTTTCATTTAATTCAACATTTTTAATATCAACAAAATAATTTTGAATCGCTGGATTTATCATATTGCGTTTATCTCCAACAACAAAATAGACCTCAAAATATTCAGAAATATTGCTTTCAATATCATCTAAAAGATATTGCATTTCTTCGCCTACTAAATCATAAATAGGAAGTTTTAGAGCGCTCGAATTTGTGGTCATAAAACTTTCTAACTCATAGTGCACATCCAATAATCCATCTAACATTTTAAAGAATTTATCACTGTCATTATTTGCGTTTAGTTCTTCCAAAACCTCTTCGCAAGAAGTAATCTTTTTTTCCAATCTTTTAAAACTCTGCCTCATTTTTGAAAAGCGCTCGTTCTTTACTCCCCCCCCCGCATAATCTGGCGTTGAAACAAAATATTCATAAGCATACTCAACATCTTTTTTAAATTCTTGAACATAATCTTTACAAATTGGTAAAATTGTGTTGGCATAGTTATTTAATTTGTTTCTAGCCCTTTTCGCTCTAATATTTTGAATAAATCCCATATATCTCTCCTCTTTCATGAGAAAGTATATCACACATATGTGGCGCTGTCAATACCCAATTTTCACTAATTGTAAAGAAAAATTAATTGCAACAAATTTGCTTAACAAAAAAATCGGTTAAAATGTTTAGTGACCAAACCAACATTTAAAAGGAGTTGCTACCCATGTCTATCTAATTTTTTACATTTTAATCTAAATACCAGCCAAACAGACTTTTTCTTTTGTCTAACTTTTTAAGTTTATGCATACCATAGGCATCTAATTATAATCTTTCACAGATTTTGCAGCAAAAAGTTGACTTGTGAAAAAAGAATTTTTTAAAATTTTTAATGAAGGAGAAATAAAATGAAATTTTATGATGTTATAAACAAAAGAAGAACAACGAGAGAGTTTTTAGATAAACCTGTCGATTTTGAAAAAATTAAACGCATTTTAGAGGCGGGCAACAAGGCGCCAACTTGGGACCACAACCGAAATTGGCAATACATAATTCTTCGAACAGACGAAGAAAAAGAATATGCTTTTGAATACGCAAAGTCTATTGCGGACAAGTTTGATGCCGACAAATATTTGAATTTTCCTAGACCTTATCCTATCACGCTTGGGCAAAAAATGTATGGCTATGCTATGCCAAGACAATACACGATGTTAAAAGAAGCACCATATGTGGTTATTCCGCTCTTCAAGTCGAAAGAGTTAAACGGCGAATATGTTTCAAAATAAAATCCGTTTGCGACCATTTGGTGTGTGATTGAAAACATCTTCTTGGCAGCAACTGCCGAAGGCTTGTCTTGCTCTATGAGAATACCGCTAAACAAAGAACATGACATTGTGAAAGAAAAATTAAAAGTGCCACCTTCATATATGATACCGGTTTTCATAGACGTTGGCTATGCAAACCCAGATGAGCCAAAGTTAGAGCAATATACGCCTAATCTCGACAAACAAATTCGCTTTGGCATGTGGAAGTGATACTTATATCTATTTTGTTGATGTGAAATATAAAATAAAATCAAAAATATTACAGTTTAAAAAAATAGGTTTTTCAACTCCTAACTGTCAAGTAATTAGTTAAACCGATTTTTTACCTAAATTTTTTCTGGGTCTTGGCGATTAATGATGTTATTCGCTATTTTTTCTATATCTTGCCATGAATACGCGATGTTCACTTTCAATTCATCAAGCGTGTTTTTGGTTTCTTCCTTAAAGCCAGCGATGTCTTTTGCAAACAAAATCGTTTTCACACCACAAAAGGCAACGTCTTCAATTTGGGCGATGTCGTTATCAATGAAAATTGTGTTATCTTTACCTATTTCGCTGTTAAAAAATTTTTCATAGATAAGGCGTATGGCGTCGATTTTTCTTTCGGAATAAAAAACCGCTCCCTTAAACAACGACTGGTCAATGTCACGATTCAAAAAACCATCATTTTTTAATCGTTGTTTTGTTATTTGCACTTCTTCGTCGTCAAGCATGCCTCTACTTGTGACAACAAAACAATTTGCCTTTTTTCTGCAAAAACCCTCAATTGTGCTTTTAGAGTTTTCAAACAATGGTGCTTTCGCTTCTGCAATCAGTATGTGAGCGAGCGTATTGCCCTTTTGCACGTCTTTAGTGTCATACAAAGTGCCGTCTAGGTCTATAAATATATTCATATTATCTCCTTGTTTTTAACACTATAGCACACCATAGTTGATATGTCAAGATAGATGAATTTAAAATATCCGCAACTTTGGTTCAGAATTAGTTTATTATATAATAAAAAATAAAAAGGAAATTTCAAATATCAATTTCCTTTATTTTCCTACTCTACAACTTTGTGTTGCTCTGGCGTCCAGGCTGGCGTGCAAGCCATAACAACTTCGCAGACCGCATCCCAAAAATATTTTTCGCCCTTATCAATTAAAATGGAATCGCCTTTTTTGAAAATGATTGTTTCATTTTCAGTGCAAATTCTCCCCCCCCAGAAATAACAAAAATCATTTCTTTCACTTTGGTATTGACGCAGTATCCGCTTTCTGGATATCTCCCCTTAATCTCCGCTGTTGAAAGGTCTATATCCTTATCCTTAAATTCATACTCCGTCGCAATGCACAACTCGCTGTTTTTAAATTTTTCAGTCTGCTCTAACGCTATCTTTTTCATAAAACCCCCTTGATAATATTATAACATACACCAAAAAATTTTTGTCCACTTTTCATAATTATTTTTTAATCTAACCTTTTTGATATTCCTTTATGTTAAAATATTCAATATTTTTATATTTTTTATCAGTTATGTTATCAATCGCAATAACTAGGGCAACAAGGAATGGCATATCTTCTTCGCTAACTTCAAGTTCGAAGCTATCGGCAATGATTGCCACTTGCCTACGGATTGTGCCCACCACTTCGCCGTTTTTCAAAATCTGTGAGGTCAAGCCGAGGAAATTGCCTTGAATCTTAATCTCGTCTTTATAACCTAAAACAAAATATTCCCCTTTGGTGTTGAACCATTTATCCTTAACAGTAGCAATTTTTTTCTTGTTCGCATCGTAGATATATGCTTTATGCACAAAGAAGTTGAACCACTTGTTTCTTATCTTAAAAAGTCTTTTATCCTCCATGTCGCAAACATGTTTAACTTTTGTGACGCTAAACACCCTGCCTTTAACCTTATAGACAGGCTCTTGATTTTCATTGACAACCGATGAACCACCGCCAAATGAAAAGATTTGTTTTTGATATAAACTTTCATATTCCCTCCTTTATATATTAATTGCAAGAAAATAAATTGCAAGAATTATTGCCACAATCCAGATTATTATCTTGAATGCAAGCATTAATCTCCAGCGAAGTTTTGCTTTTTTGTCAATATAAAATGCATTATTTACTTCCATAACCTCGCTGTC
>CALWGA010000033.1 GCA_944377825.1 uncultured Clostridia bacterium
GCGGTTAAACTTTTAAGCAAGTTGAACGCCCATGTGTATTTTTACGATGATAATCTGGAGTATGCAAACTATGTTGGCTATGTCAGACGTATGGAGGAAGAAAAGTTTGATTATTGCATTTTAAGCCCGGGTGTTAAGATTAAAGATAATTCACATATTGACATTATGAAAAGCAAGGGGACGATAATTTTAACCGAACTTGACTTAGGTTATCTTTTTTTAAAAGGCAAGATTATCGCAGTTACTGGCACAAATGGAAAAACAACAACTTGTGGACTTATCTACAAAATTTTAAAAGATAACGGCTATGACGCCAGGCTTTGTGGAAATGTTGGCATGCCGATAACATCCATAACAAACACAAACAAAAAGAGTGTGACGGTTGTTGAGGTCTCAAGTTTTCAACTTGAAAGTTCGAAGTGTTTTAGGTGCGATGTCGGCGTTGTTTTAAATATCAAACCAGACCATTTGGATAGGCATGGAACGATGCAGGAATACATCGATTGTAAAAGTAAACTTACTTCATTTACTCGTAAAAAGTTGGTGCTAAATTTAGATGACGAAATTGCAAAAACGTTAAATTTTAAAAGAAAAACGCAATATTTTTCAAAAAAAACGCTAAAAAAAGGCGTTTTTGTTAAAAATAATCAAATTTATATCAGCAAAAAAGCAGTTTGCGGACTAAAAAATATTAAACTTTTAGGCGAGAAAAATCTAGAAAATGTGCTTGGCGCGGTGGCGAGTTTGTCACATATTAAAGACTTAAATTTCAATGAGAGTATATCGAATTTTTTACCTCAATCACATAGATTGGAGTTTGTTGGCGAGCGTGATGGTGTTATCTATGTTGACGACAGCAAGGCGACAAATGTTGCTTCCACAATAAATGCCATCTCGGCGTTTAAAGATAAAAACATCATCCTTCTTTTAGGTGGACAAGGTAAGAATGCGCCATATGACGAGATATTTCAGCATCCGCTAAAGGAGGTTATAACCTTCGGCGAGGAAGGAGAGAAGATAAGCGAAGTTGCCAATCGTTATCATGTGCCAACTTTCAATTTTAAACGCTTTAAAGATGCGGTGAACTATGCCTGCGAAAAAGGAACAGGTGGTGATGTCATACTTCTTTCGCCAGCGTGTTCAAGTTTTAACGAATTTTCTTCATATAAGGAAAGAGGCGAAAGATTTAAAGAACTTGTGTTGGAGTTTTTGAGTGGAAAAAATAAAAAAACTTTTCGTCCTATCTAAAAAGAAAAAGTTTGACAAAATTTCATTTTTTGTCACTTTTTTGATGTTCGCACTGGTGATATTCGGTTGTATTATGGTGTATAGCGCAAGTTACTATTCGGCGGAAATTAGATATGGCAATGAATATTTCTTTTTATTAAAACAACTTCTGGGCGTGGCGCTTGGTGTCTTTGCCTTTATCTTTTTTGCATATTTTGATTATCATCTTTTAAAGAAATTTCGATATGCGGTGCTTGCGGTTTGCGTTGTTCTGTTGGTGCTTGTGTTTGTGCCAGGCTTTGGCGTGCAAAGTTATGGCGCGAATCGTTGGGTGAATATTCTAGGAATCTCCATTCAGCCGTCGGAAGTGACAAAGTTTGGGCTAATTTTGTATCTTGCAAGTTACTTATCAGAAAATCATGAAAAGATTAAAACTTTTAAAGGTCTTATCCCGCCACTTGTGGTTGCAGGGGTGTTATGCCTTCTTGTCATCATTGAGCCGAGTATGAGTGTGACAATGTGTTTACTATTTTTAACCTTTTTCATGCTGATTGTTGGAGGAATTAACAAAAAACACACCTTGCTTTTTTCGGGACTAGCATGTGCGTGCGTTCCGCTTCTTATCATTGCTGAACCTTATCGCATGAAGCGTCTTTTTGCCTTTCTTGACCCTTGGATTTCACCACAGGGTGAGGGTTTTCAACTTATTCAATCGCTCTATAGTCTTGGCAACGGAGGAATGTTTGGCGTTGGGCTTTTTAATTCAAGGCAAAAATACCTCTTCCTTCCATTTGCCGAATCAGACTTTATCTTCTCAATCATCGGCGAGGAGTTTGGATATTTTGGCGCGATACTTTTAATTTTAGTTTTTGGTGGGCTATGCTATTTTCTTTTCAAAATCGGCTTGTCGGCAAAGGATAGGTTTGGGTGCCTACTTGCGCTCGGCGTGGGAGTGCTTATCGCTGTGCAAACGCTACTCAATATCGCGGTGGTCACAGGCAGTATTCCGCCGACTGGACTTCCTCTTCCATTCATCTCAAGTGGCGGAACATCGGTGGCGGTTTTTATGGCTGGTGTTGGGGTGTGCGTCAATGTGCATAGGCAATCGAAAATAGATGGATAAGTGTTGGTGTATTAAATAAAGATTTTGGTTATCAAAAAGATTATTCAAATAAAAAATTGTTATTAATTTAATTTTTTAAAAAATCATAATTTACAAAAACACAATAAAAATGCGAAAAAAATCGCTAAAAAAGTGAAAAAATCGCATTTTTTGATGTTTTTTTTGCTTAAAAATTGAATATTTTTGTATTTTGCCATATTTTTTGCGATAATTATTTTAAATTAAAATCACAATTTTTTTATAATAAATTTTAAACTTAATACAAAAAACTGATAAGGGAATTTAATTATATTTTTGTTGGTTTTAAAGTTTACAACCTTCTTTTTTTAAGTAACCTAAATTTTTCTTTTCCATATACTTTTATTATGAAGGAAAAATTGTTGATAAACGGCGGAAAAATTCTCTCTGGAGAGATTGAGGTTGAGGCGTCGAAAAATGCCTATTTGCCTATTCTTGCTGGGAGTATTCTGTGCGATGATAATGTCACTTTTTTAAATGCTCCACACTTTTCTGATATTGAAAATATGTGTGAGATTTTAAAACTACTAAATATCAAAGTGCTAAGAGAAGGCGACATCTTGACGCTTGATTTACATAACAAGAAAAATGAAAAAATTTCGCATGAGCATACCAACAAACTTAGGGCGTCTATTTTTTTGTTAGGTCCACTTCTTGCCGTCTTTAAGCAGGCGGTCATCTCCTATCCTGGCGGATGCAACATCGGCACAAGGCCGATTGATATACATATAAATGCGTTTAAAAGTTTGGGTGTTAAGATTGTGGAGCGTCATGGTTACATCTACGCCAATGCTCAAAACATGAAAGCAGGTAAGGTGGTCTTTTCTTCGGTCAGCGTGGGAGCGACTGAAAGCGTGATGATGTCGGCGGTGCTACTGAAAGGCAAGACGACACTGTATAATGTGGCACGAGAACCTGAGGTTAAGGAACTTGCAAGGTTTTTAAACGCCTTGGGCGCAAAAATCACTGGCGCAGGCACGGAAAAAATCGAGATTGAAGGCGTGAAAAAGTTAAAAGGTGTGGAGTTTTCTGTTTGTAGGGATAGAATTGTTGCTGGAACTCATCTTCTTTTAGGAGCACTACTCGGCAAAGATATGAGAATTTTGGGCGCAAGGCGTGAAGATAACGAAATTTTGTTTAATATATTAAAAGAAAGCGCGTGTGAGATAAAAGAGGATAACTTAGGGGTGACAGTCTCTTCGTGTGGCAGAAGTGAAGCATATAAGTTTATTGAGACATTGCCATATCCAAACTTTCCAACCGACCTACAGCCTCAACTTATGGTTTTCGAAACGCTGGCGAACGGCACTTGCGTCATCAAGGAAAATCTCTTTGAAAACAGGTTTAATCATGTTATGGAACTCGTGAAAATGGGCGCGGACATTTTCGTTAAGGATAGGCTGGCGATTATTAAGGGTGTGGAAAAATTATACGGCGCGGATGTTTTTGCATCTGACTTACGTGCTGGTGCTGGGCTTGTGATAGCGGGGCTTGTTGCGGAAGGCTACTCCACTGTGCATAACATTTCCTACATAGACCGCGGATATGAGAGACTGGAAGAAAAATACGCTCGGCTTGGCGCAGACATCAAAAGACTACAAGAATGAATGAAGAGTGAAAAACGAAGGCGAGTCATGGCTCGCAGTGAAGAGTTGTAAATAAACAGACGCAGAGCGTTTGAGTGAAGAACGAAGAGTGAAGAGAAATCAGAGATTTCCAGTGAAAAACTGTGGATTAATTTAATCAAATTAAAATAAATTTTTTATTGATTTCAAACTATCATTATAAAATATGTTTAATTTTAAATTAATTATAATAAAATTCCTCAACTCTTCACTGGAAGTTGTAAGGCTTCCTTTCACTGAAAGCCCATGGCTTTCCTTCACTCTTCACTTTTTGTTACTCTTCACTCAAACGTTCCGCGTTTACTTTCCATTCATTTTTTGCTTTATCTTATTCTTCTAAGAATGGTAAGAGGTGGTCGATGTTTTTGCGTTCGAAGGTATAGAGTTTGTCGAGAAGTTCGTCAAGTTCCTTTGAAACGCCTTTGTGGTCGCTCTTATCTTTCATACAGGTGATGATGCCCATAAAAGTGCCGATAAGCATAAGTTTTGCTATCTTGCGTGTAGAGTCGTCCATCATGGTTGACATGTTGACGCTTGCCCAAAGTTTTGCCTTTTCAATAAAGTTGTTATCCTTTATCCCTTCAATTTTTTCCGCCTTTGCAAACGCTTCACACTCTTTAGCGAGGCAGTTATATTCATCCTGCTCTTTGCTGAGTTCGCTGACCAATTCTTTGTTGTCGGTTTTTGGAGTGATGTCCTCAATCGACTGAATTGCCGTGCGTATATTTTGATAAATAGCGTTTAAATATTTAGTTAATTTTTCCTTTTCTTCCATTTCTGCACCTCTTTTTTTAATTTTTTTTGCAAAAAACAGCCACTTTTTTGATGTTTTTTGTTTTATGTTGATATTGTTTCCAAATTTCGACAATATATGCAATTTAAGTTCTGCATTAAAATAATTTTTCTTCTCACAATAAAAACATGAAAACTTCTACTAAAATTTTGTTGATAGTCAATATTGCGCTTTTGATTTCCAATGTCTTTTTGATAAGATATTTGGTGGCAGGCATTGTGCCGACTGAAAGTGGGTTTGTGTTTGACTTTTCTGCTCTTTCATGGGTGGCGCTTGCGGTGCTTGTTCTTTTCTTAATTTCCTTTATCGCGCTTTATGTTGTGTTTTTAAAAAATATGAGACTATCAAACTTGCTATTCTTCTCCACTCTTCCGCTCACTTTGATTTACGGGGTGTTTGTGGTCTATGTTGCTAAGATTGGAGATTTTGACGACATCACTTCGGCGTCAGTGAAAGCCACTCTTAATTTAACTACGCAGGGTGTGGAAAATTTATGGATAATTCTAGCCACGGTTGTCTATCTAGTTCTATTATTTGCTTTAATCATGATTGCGTGTAGGCCACTTCGAAATGTGGAGAAAGTGACGCAGAAACTAGGCGACGGCAGAGTTAAAATGGAAGACTATAAGATTGGCGGAAGTAAGCAGTTTCAGGAAATTGAACATAGTTTGAATAAAATCAACTATATCTATAAGGAAAAGGACAATAAACTTAAAATTGCCAGCCTTGCCACTCAAAAATATCTGCCAAAGCAACTGCTGAATTTTTTAGGTAAAAATGGAATTGAAGAGTTGGAACTAGGGAAAAGCATAACCAAAGAAGGAACTATTCTTTATTGCGATTTGAAACCGAACAAAATGCTGAGTTTGGAGGAAAATTTTAACTACATCAACTCTTATCTCAAAGTTGTTGCGCCGTTAATTAAAAGATATGACGGCTTTGTTGACAAGTATCTCGGTGATGGTTTGATTGCGGTGTTTTCTAAATCTCAAAATGCCATCGAGTGCGCTCATGCAGTTTTAAAGGCGGTGGACGCTAGAAATAAAAATCAAAAAAAGTCGCTTAACATTGCGTCTCGCATCAGCATTCACACGGGCAACTTGACGATTTCTTTAAGCGGAGAAGAAAAGACACCGACTGTTGTTTCGCCTATAATTAACATGCTGTCGAAAATGGAAGAGATAAATGAGTTTATGGGTGGTAAACTCCTCTTTTCAAAGATGACGCTCGATAATCTGTCGAACAAGTTTAATTTTGAATATCGTTATATCGGCGATTTGGAATACGAAAAAAGCGTCATTTCACTTTACGAAAGTTTGGATTGTTACTCGAAAAAGGTCAGAGAAAAACTTAAGAAGTTTAAAAACGAGTTTGAAAATGGCGTCAGGTTCTATAATGAAAAGCGCTACAGCGAGGCGAAAGATATGTTTGAAAAGGTCTTGAAAAAGGTGCCTGACGACAGTGCTTCCTTTGTGTATTTCAATAAATGCAACGAAAAATTAAGTGAAGTGGCGTAGCCTATAAATATATAAAATTTTTAAATTTTGGTGCAAAAATTAAGTTTTTTGCACTTTTTTATTGTTTTTTATCAAAAAATAATGCCATTTTTAATGTTTTTTAGTTTTTTTAATTTTAATTGGTTTTATGTGTTAATTTATATTTAACAAATTTTTGAATTAGATTTTTTGTCAAGTTTGCAATTTAAATTTTGTGCTTTTAAAAGTTCCTATAAAATCAAATGTTAAGGTTTATGTTTTGGCAAATATTTATCCGCTATATCGGCTATATTTGTTCTCTTGTGGATGTGCTAACTTTTTTCTTGACTTTTTGCGTGAATTATTTTAAAATATCATTGTGAAAAATAAAATTTTTAAGCGATGCCCTAGGTGCGACAATAAATGTCTTTTGAATGCCACAAAATGCGAAGAGTGTGGTTTGATTTTTTCGCGTTTGGAGTTTGCCACGAATAAGGCGGCAAAGAATATGATTAAGAAGGGTGACCGAGACTATATCCTATACACCAACGAAATTCCAAAAGATTTGTCCTACACCAAACTGCTTCTCTATACGCTTTTCCTAGGGCTGTTCGGCGCGCATTACTACTACACAGGGAAATACATCAAGGGTATTTTGATGAGCGCGATGATGGCATACACCATTGTCTGCTTAATCTTCAACGCATATCTTGTGGAGTATCTTTCCATTCTCTACTTGCCAATCGGCATTGGGGTGCTGGCGTGGATAATAAGTTGCGTGTATGTGATTTGCAAAAAATTTAAAGTTCCCGTTTGCATTGAAACCACTGAAACGGGCGGATTTAAGGTTTAGGAGTTTGTATGAGAGTTGTTGTTGGAATAAGCGGTGGCGTGGACTCAAGTGTTGCTGCCTACCTTTTGAAACAGCAAGGGCACGATGTCATCGGGCTTTTCATGATAAATTGGGATGAAAATGATGGGCAGTGCACCGCCATGGAGGATTATGAAGATGTCAAGCGTGTGTGCGACAAGATTGGCATTCCATATTACAGCGTGAATTACGCAAAAGAGTATTACGAGCGAGTTTTTCAGTATTTTTTGTATGAGTATAAGCGCGGTCGAACGCCGAACCCTGATGTTCTATGCAACCGCGAAATTAAGTTTGGACCTTTTCTTGAAATGGCGAAAAGGCTCGGCGCGGACAAGATTGCCACAGGTCACTATGCCAAAAAATTTGAAAAGGATGGTTTGACATATCTTGCTAAAGCCAAAGATTTGTCGAAAGACCAGTCATATTTTTTAAATCAACTTTCGCAGAAGCAACTTTCTTCTGTTATTTTTCCACTTGCCGACATTGAAAAGCATGAAGTGAGAGAGATTGCAAAAAAGTTGGATTTGTCCACCGCCGAAAAGAAGGACTCAACCGGCATTTGTTTTATCGGCGAAAGGAATTTTAGAAAGTTTTTGAAGCAGTATTTGCCGGCGCAAAAGGGCGAAATTCGAACGCTTGATGGTGAAGTTGTGGGCGAGCATGAAGGGTTGATGTATTACACCATCGGTCAAAGGCGTGGGCTGAATATTGGTGGAAAGCACGGCGGAAACGGCGAAAGGTGGTATGTGTTGAAAAAAGATTTAGAGAACAACATCCTATATGTCAGCCAGGGCGAGTGCGCGGAACTTTTTTCGAACGGACTCTATGCGAACACATTTAATTGGATACCGAAAATGCCTGAAGAAAAAGTGTTCGATTGCTACGCCAAATTTCGCTATCGCCAGCCTGACCAAAAAGTGAAGGTGGAAGTTTTGGATGACAAAAACATCAAAGTAGATTTTTGCGTTAAGCAAAAAGCCATCACCGAAGGGCAGTTTGTGGTGCTATACGACCAAAACGGCATCTGTCTCGGCGGCGGAGTGATAGACAGAAAATTTTAGTAAATAAAAAAGTTGCCTTAATTTTAAGGCAATTTTTTTCAATAAAACAGTCTTTATTTTTTCGCTTATTTAAACCCTTACAAGTAAATTTTTTAACAATTTTTTTATAATCAAAACCACTAAAGTTGCGACAAAATCGCCAACATTAGTGCGATTCGTGTGGTCGCATAAAAAGAAAAAACAAGCGTGAAAGCGATACTTTTTAAACTTGTTTTGAAAATGAGCAAAAGCGCAGTTTTTTCTTTGTTTGGCGCAGAAAGAGGGATTCGAACCCTCGGTGCGATTTCTCGCACACAGCCTTTCCAGGGCTGCACCTTAAACCACTCGGACATCTCTGCATAATAAGGTTTAAGAAGTTTTGTTATTAAGTTTTATTTATGACCTAACCAAACTTTTCGAGTGGTTTAGGTCAATGGGCGATTATGTTTGCCATTAAAGACATTTCGTATTATAGCATAAAATTTTAGAAAAAACAATCAAAAATTAAAATTTTTATAAAAAAGTATGCTTTTTGATAAGTTTTATGTTATCATATAGGTGTAAACTAAATTGATTTTACCAAAGGTAATTTTTAGGAGAAAATATATGAAAGGAAGTTTGGTGGTTATAACAGGCGGAAATAGTGGACTTGGTTTGGAACTTGTGAAGTTGTTTAAAAAGGCGCATAAAGTTTTGGTGATTGCACGAAACAAACGAACGGAATTCAAGGATGTTTTTTATGAATACGGCAGTGTTTCGGATGAAAACTTTTTGAAAGAAGTTTATGCAAAATATTCCAAAAATTTCAATGTGAAGTTTTTAATCAATAATGCAGCGGTGGGGTGTTTTGGCGCGCCTGAAGAAAACGATTATCAAAAAATTAAAAAGGTTTTTGATGGAAGTTTGGTGGGGCTAATGCTTAACACCGCATACGCTTTGCCACTTATTAAAGAAAAAGGTGGTAAAATTGTTAATATCCTTTCAACAGCGGCTTTGAAAGGTAATGTGAATGAAAGTTTATATTGCGCGGCAAAGTGGGGTGCAAGAGGTTACACCGAAAGTTTGAAGGCAACTTTTAAAAACTCAAACATAAAAGTAATTTCGGTTTGTCCTGGCGGAATGGACACTGATTTTTGGAACGAAAATAGAGACTATGTTCCTGCCGAAAAGTCTTCCAAATGGATGAAGGCGAAGGATGTTGCAAAGGTAATTTTTGAGAACATCACCAACGACAAATTGTGCGTTTCCGAGATTGTGATTGAAAGGTTATAGATATCCACTAACTTAATTTAAGTGATATGGGGGTGCGAAAATGATAAAACTTGATGGAAGAAATTTTAACATAGACTATTATATTGAAAACATTTATTGTTTAGATAATTTTTCCGCTTTTTGCATTGAGATTGATGGGGTGGAATATAAAACAGTTGAGCAT
>CALWGA010000034.1 GCA_944377825.1 uncultured Clostridia bacterium
ACTGCACTTCATTTCGTGGTTTGATTGTTTTCAAACCACTTACCATTCGTTTGTTTACTCCTTATCCCCAAAAATGATAAACATTTTCGGGGACCCCCATTTGATTTTCGATTTATGCTCGCCGAACGCAGTTCTACGCTTCGCAAAATCAAAAATTGATTATATATAATCAAATCCTATTTAAGTAGCGACAAAATCGCCAATTAGCACAGCGAATTCTTCTTAGTTTAAATAAAAGACCAAGCGTTGTTATTTTTGCTTGGTCTTTTTAATATGTTCCTTCCAAATCTTTGTCTTTAAATAAATCATCGTTGAAGAAATCATAAAACGTTATATCTAATGCTTGACATAGGTCAAGTATTGTTCGCGAGCCAGGATTTTTGCTCTTTCCATAAAATATGCTTTTAAGTGAGCCTGCTGGCATACCTGCCAAATCGGCAAGTTTGTTAGGTGTTATTCCGCGTTCATCACAAAGAGCATATATTCTTTTTGTTATCGCTTCTTCTAATTTCATGTTTCAAACCTTTAATCTTCTAAATTTTCGAACATTGGGTCGTCGAAAAATTCTTTTAAAGATAAATTTAAAGTCGAACAAATTTGATATATAGTATCAGTGCTAACTCTTTTCTTGCGAACATTAACTACATCATTTATGGTTGTTCTTGGAATACCGCCAGTTTTATATAAATAATATTGAGTTAAATTTCTTTCTTTTAACAAATTTTCTACTCTTTTACCAATAGCCTCAACTAATTTCATAAAAACCTTCTATATAAATAATTTTTAATCAAACTCCAAGTTTTCAAGTTTAAACAAATCGTCATCGAAAAATTCTTCAAGTGTCATATTAAATGCATTGGCGACTTTACAGATTGTTGAAAATTTAACATCATTGTTTACCTCATTAAAAATATATCTAAGTGCAGAATGCGTTAAACCACTTGCTTTTTCTAATCTATATTTTGTCATGTTGTTTTTAATCAATAATTTGCTTATTCTCAGTGCAAAAGCCTTATTTAGCGTCATTTTTATAACTCCTATATCTTTTGATATAGTTTATCAATAAATGTTATTAATATAAGTGAAGTATATTGCACTTATTAGAGGTATTTATGAATAAGGTTTGTTGCTTTATAGGTCACAGGAATGCGGAACTTAATGATGATAAAGTTAAGGAGTTGAAAAATATTATTGAAAATTTGATTGTGAATGAGAAAGTTCATATATTTTTGTTTGGCAGCCGAAGTGACTTTGATTTTATTTGTCATAAAATTGTGACAGAACTTAAGGAAAAGTATCCTTTTATTCAAAGAAAGTGCTATACATGTCGAAGTGAAGGTTGCACATTGGAAAGCGAGCGAAAGCATTATGAAAAAATTTACAGCAATTTTTGGAAAAAAGAAATCCACTTGCTTGGAGTTGAAGAAGAGGTCGAGTTTAAAAATAAGTGGACTGCTGGCAGGGCGAGTTACGTTGAAAGAAATCAAGCAATGATAAATGATAGTGATTTTTGTGTCTTTTACTATGACGAAAACTATCAGCCACAACAGCGAACATATTCAAAACGATGTCTTACATCTTATCAACCAAAATCAGGAACTGCACTTGCATATAATTATGCCAAACAGAAAAAGAAAGAGATTATAAATATATTTAACACTTAAAATGATTAAGATTTATTCTTCAAGTTGCCAAATTCATGCAATAATTTTTTTATCTTTGACTATACTACCAAAAAAGAGGTGGTATGACGAAGATTAATGTTGAAAGAAAGATTAAAAGTTTGAAAAAAGAGATGCATAACTCTTTTGATATATCTGACCGTGTCCTTCATATTGGCAATGCGACGGTTGGCTTTATTTATCTTAAAAGTTTCACTGACAACCTTATTTTTTCCACTGCAATTTACGAGCCGATTTCGTGTTTCAAGGGCGAGATAAGTTTTGAAGAAATAAAGAAGTTAATTCAAGCAAATGACATCAAAGAGATAAAAGACGAAGAGATTATCGACAACGTCATTAAAGGCGCGGTGGTTATTTTTATTAGTAGTTCAGATAAAATTTTGTCAGTTGACATTCAAAAGTTCAACACGCGCGCTCCGAGTGAGCCACCAACTTCGCCAGTCATTCAAGGTCCGCGCGAGGGGTTCACTGAAGATATTAAGACAAATATCGGTCTTTTAAGAAAACGCTTTTTCTCTTCTGACTTAGTCTTAAAAAACTTTTCGGTTGGCAGAAAGACAAAGACCACCATCGTCATTGCCTATCTTCATGGCGTGGCGGACAAAAAGGTGGTTAAAGAGGTGGAGAAAAAACTTAAGGCGATTGATATTGACGGCGTTGTGGACTCTTACTACCTTATGCCATATCTCATCAGCCATCCAAATTCGCTCTTTAAGCAGATTGGCAACACCGAAAAGCCAGATATTGTTTCGGCAAAACTTTTGGAAGGGCGGGTGGCGATAATGCTCGACAACACGCCTATGGTTCTCACTGTGCCATTTGTTATCTTAGAGGAAATGCAAAACACGAATGACTACTACACCAACTACATCTATGCTTCTCTTCTTCGGTTCATCAGGGCAATCGGCGTCTTCTTGGCATTACTTGGTCCAGGCACATATATAGCGCTCCAACTCTTTCACTATAACGTTTTGCCAATTAAATATTTAATCACGATAGCGGACTCCACTCAGCAGATACCTTTTACGCCTTTCATTGAAATTTTGTTTATTTCGTTGTTGTTTCAAATTCTCTATGAGGTCAGTTTAAGGCTTCCTAGCTACTTAGGACTTGCCACTTCCGTTGTGGGCGCTCTTATCTTAGGCGATACTGGCGTCAAGGCTGGACTTATCTCTCCGCCAGCGGTGATTGTGGTTGCCATTGCAAAGATAGCACTCTACACCATACCAGAGCAGTCGGCGCAGATAACGGTTCTACAGTTTGTCTTTCTTTTAATCGGAGCGTCGGTGGGACTTTTAGGGCTACTCGGCGGACTTATTTACATAATCGCATATCTAAATAATCTCGAAAATTTCGGTGCACCTTATCTTGCACCATTTTCGCCTTTTATTCTTAGCGACAATAAAGACGGCTTTGTTAGAGTTGACATAAAGGACATGAAAACACGGCCGAAGTCCTTTAAAAATTCTAACATTAGGAGGCAAAAATGAAGGATAAAACCATGAACATTTGGCAGGCTGGAATATGCGTGTTTATCATCATCTTTGCCAATAAAATTTTGCTTTTGCCGTCACTTTTATATAGCATCGCGAACATCGAAGGGATGTGGACATATCTTATATCCTTTATTTTCGAAATAGGGCTTATAACTCTGTTTATCTTTGTTAAAAGGAAATATAGGGATACATCCTTTGCTGAACTTATCAGGAAAAAGTTGGGCGTTATCACTTTAAAAATCTTTTATATCCTATTATGCCTATTTTTCTTTTGTAAACTCATATTAATTTATAACGTCACTTATATATTTTTCAAAGATTTGATTTATCAAGATAGCGGAAGTTTTCTTTTTATCATTTGTTTGCTACCTATCATAAACTACCTTGCCTATTCTTCCTCGCGCGTGCTTGGTCGCACAGCACAGTTATTTTTTCCTATCATTTTGATTGTGCTAATTTTTTGCACAGTGACGTCGCTTATCAGCGTCAACGACATGCCACTTTTTTTTCAATCGTCTTTTTCAAATGTGATGCTTGCCTTTATAAAGCACATATCATCGTTCGGCGACACGATATTTTTATTTGTGTTTATGGATAAGATTGAGTATAAAAAGGGCGACGGAAAGAAACTATATTTTTTCGCAGGCTTGGCAATCTTATTCGTGCTTTTAATTGAAATTGCCTTCTATTTTTCCTATACCTACACCTCTTTCATGCATCCATACGCCATTTTTGAAACGATGGGAAACATCAAGGACTATGGGGGACTTGGGCGTATCGACGCCGTGGCGGTCATTCTTGTTATCATTCTCACATACTTTCAAATGTCGATATATTTAAAGAGTTTCACTATAAGTTTTAAAGAGATTTTTCCAAAACTGAGCATAAACTATGCTTTAATTTTCTTCGATTTTCTCTTTTTGATTGTTGTCTATCTCTTTATAAGAAACTTGGAGCGGACGGTTCTGTATGCCGAAAGCGTTTTGCCGTATTTCTCTCTCATTTCCTTTGTTTTAGTGCCGATAACCTGCATTGTCTTTCTCATTTTGAAACGGAAAAGGGAGGATAAATGAAAAAGTTGAAAAAATACCTCTCATATGCCTTTCGTGTGCCGATGTTTATCGTGCTACTTTTTATCGTTATCGTCTATGGTCTGCCAGCACTCGGAAAGGACGCAAAGGTCGACGAATACGCCATTGTCACGGCGATTGGCTTAGATAAAGGAACTGGCGACGAGGTCGATGTTTCGCTTTTAACTTTCGTGCCAGTTGCTCAGCAGAATTTCGCCGAAAAATACAAGGTGGTCAAGGCGAGCGGAAGCAGTGTTTTGGAGGCGATAGACTACGCAGGTCTTTATCTAGGCAGAGAAGTTGGCTTAAATCATGTTAAAACGGTGGTCATCAATGAGGAATATTTCAACGAAAACGCCTCGGTCGAAATGGACTACTTAACAAGAAATAAAAATCTTGCCCTTTCCACCTCCGTCATCTGCACTGACGCAAAAGCAAGTGATTTTTTGGAAACTGTGCAGAAAATGGATACTGAAAGTTCGATAAAAGTAGATGATATCATAGATTTTAACAACAAATTTATCTATTCAACCGAATCCACATTTGAGTCTTTCTATAAAGGGCTGTATTCTAAAACCAAAAGTTCGCTTGTCTCTTTTATTTCGCTAAGCGAAGATATCGACGAGGGCGTGACGGTGTCGGCGTCTGGCGAGGCTAGTGGTGGAAGCGGAGATACCGCCACAAACAGCGGAGAAGAGTCTCAAAAGACCATTTTGAACGACGGTAAATCTATCCTTTGCAAAGAGGCAAGCAAGGTGGCACTTTTAGACAACACTGATATGCAAAAGTTAAATTTAGCGAAAGGTTCTTTTGACTCTGGAACTTTGGTTATCGACAATTTCACAGATGAGGTCTTTCATAACGCAAGACTGACCTTTGATATTCAAAATATCAACATTAAGCGTAAGGCGCAGTTTGTTAATGGCGTGCCAGTTGTTAACATGTCGATAAAGTTATACGTCAAACTTTTGGAGGCAAAGGAGGAAGATTTGGAGATTAAGGAAAATATCGACATCAAAAATATCTCAAAGGAAGCGATAAACGCGCTTGAGAACAAGGTTAAGTCGTCGATTAAAGACGCCATCGACATTTTGAGAGAGTATAAATGCGACATATTGAAGGTTTACACTCTTCTAAACAACTCTCATCCAAACGCCACCAAGGACTTTATAAAAAGTTTAGACGATGAGCAAGATTTCTTAAATCACGTCATCTTCAAAGTCAGTCCGCAAATCTACTCCGTTTAGGATATTTAAATAAAAAGACAAATTTTTTAGAAATTAGCGTTTGTTTTGTTGTGTTATTTTTTCTTTTATGTTAAAATAAGTAAGAATTGTTGTCATATAATATATGGATAATTTAGATATAATTCTATATAGATAATTAAAGGAGAATTTATGAACGAAAAGAAACAGGGTGGATTTAAACTTTCTTATTTAATCATCTTTTTGGTGGTTGTGCTTTTATTCTGCCTTTTGTTTATCGATTTTGGTAATAATGGGCAAAGGATAGAGTGG
Source organism: uncultured Clostridia bacterium (assembly GCA_944377825.1). GTDB lineage: Bacteria > Bacillota > Clostridia > Christensenellales > UBA1242 > Caccovivens. The sequence goes on from CALWGA010000034.1 coordinate 5,766, forward strand.
ACCGATGCTTATCAATATGTTCAAAACACCGTTGACCCAAACGCTCCGGCCGATGAACCGAAGGTAAGTTACATCTATTTCCAAAATGGCACCGCTTACATCTTGGCAGAGGGCAGTAACTACCACATCAACCAAGTGCCAGACTATTCTGACTACTATTTTAGTTATGATTCCAGCATTAAACAAAGGTTTGATGACCTTTTTACAGCAAATGGTGGAGCGTTGATGGATATAATAGGTGTGGGCTACGCACCTGCTGGCACAAATATTTGGGATATAATCATTCCTATCCTTTATATCTGCTTTGCAATCTTTGTCATTTGGATGATATATAGAATGGTTGCGGGCGCAAACAAGGGCGCTATGAACTTTGGCAAAACGAAGGTCAAATCCTACTCTATGTCGAAAGTGAAATTCTCGGACATCGCAGGTATGGACGAAGAGAAACAAGAACTTCAAGAGATTGTGGAATTTTTGAAAAATCCTAAAAAGTTCACCGACCTTGGCGCAAGAATACCAAAGGGCGTGCTCCTCGTAGGTCAGCCGGGAACAGGTAAAACACTGCTTGCAAGAGCGGTGGCTGGCGAAAGCAAAGTGCCTTTCATCTCCATCAGCGGTTCTGACTTTGTGGAGATGTTTGTCGGCGTTGGCGCATCGAGAGTGAGAGATTTATTCGACCAAGCGAAGAAGAACAAGCCTTGCATCGTCTTTATTGACGAAATTGATGCGGTTGGGCGTCAAAGAGGCGCAGGACTTGGCGGTGGAAATGACGAGCGCGAGCAAACTTTAAACCAACTTCTTGTTGAGATGGACGGTTTTGAGCCAAACGAGGGCATAATTGTGCTTGCGGCAACTAACAGAAGCGATGTTTTGGACCCAGCGCTTATGCGTCCAGGCAGATTTGATAGACAAATCTATGTTCACGTTCCAGATGTTCGTGGAAGAGAGGGAATTCTTAAAATTCATGCAAGAAACAAACCTATTGATGACAGTGTTGATTTCAATGTGCTAGCAAGAATAACTAGTGGCTTCACAGGGGCTGATATTGAAAATATGCTTAACGAGGCAGCAATCTTAGCAGCTCGCGCAAACAGACCAAAGATAACCATGGAAGATATAACCGAAGGTATCAACAAGGTGGTTATGGGGCCTCAAAAGAAGAGCAGAGTTATCACTGAAAAAGAAAGAAAACTCACTGCATACCACGAGGCAGGGCATACAATCTTAGCTAAAAGTTTGAAATATTGCGAGGATGTGCAAGAAGTTTCTATCATTCCGCGTGGAAGCGCTGGTGGTTATACTATGAGTAGGCCTAACGATGACGACCTCATGATGAGTATCGGCAAGGCTAACGACACTATTGCCATGAGCATGGGTGGAAGAATTGCCGAAGAATTGATTTTCAAAAACATCACAAGCGGAGCATCTTCCGACATCCAACATGCCACAAAGATTGCGCGTGCCATGGTGTATGAATGGGGTATGAGCAAAAAGTTAGGTTTCTTGGCGCTCTCATCAAATGGCGAGGTGTTCATTGGCAGAGATTATCAAACAAGAAACAACTTCTCCGAGAAACTTGCAAGCATAGCCGACGATGAGATTATGACGATTTTAAGCGATAACTATAAGCGCGCTAAGGAAGTGCTGACCGAAAAGATTGACCTTCTTCACGAAATGGCAAAACTTTTGATGGCGCGTGAGACCATATATAAGGAAGAGGTCGACATGGTTATGGCTGGCAAAAAGACGGAAGAGATTGTTAAAATCATGGAAAAACGCGATAAAGAACAGAAAGAGAAAGAGGCAAAACTCCGCTTGGAGCAGAGCCGTTTCGAGAAGATTAGAACCTATGAAGCGAAGATTGCTGACGGCGAAAAGTTGGTAAGTCAAGGCATAATAACAAAAGAAGAATTGGATGTTGTGAAGAAAGAATATGAAGCTTTCAAGAAGAGTATCGAGGCGGAAAAAGAGGCTGAAAAACAAAAAGAGATAGGCGAGACCGCTGAAAAACCAAAACTTGAAGAAAAACCTGCAAAGACCGCTAAAACCGAAAGTGAGAATAAAGAAGAACCAACAAAAACAGCCAAACGAACAAAGAAGGAAGAACCCGTAGAGCCAAAGGCGGAAACTCCTAAAAAACGCACAACTAAAAAAGTTGATAAGAAGGATGATGAATAGATATGGAAGAAGTAAAACAAAGTAACGACGAACTCTATTCAAAGATTGAAACGGAAAAACTTTTAAAAGAGAAGAAAAGAAAAAATGCACTTATCATAACTTTTCTCTCTATCGTTTTTGCTATCACAGTGGTTATCATTTGCCTTGCCTCCATTCCACTTAACTTAAAGCCGAGTTTTCTAAGAAATACGAGCAATATCAACTCGGTGAGTGTTAAAGTGAATGGCAGTTACACAGGCATTTCGTCTACAAATGAAGATGATAGCGAGGCGTTTTCCGAATTTTTGAGCGTTTTAAACGACGCCTTTGGTCAAACCTATTTTTCCGCACTCTTCAACGGCAGTCTTTCAAATGTTGACATCATTGAAAATAAGGAGAGTCATACCAACGACTTTTTGAGTGATACCGATCATGTATATTTCACTTTTAAAGAAGAACAAAACATTTTGGATGGCAACGGAAATGTCTACACTTCGGTTAAAACTTTAAACGCTGTTCCTTTCACTTTCGATGAGGCATATCTTGTTTTAAGTGAAGAAAGTGGCGTGCAGACAGCATCTTTCTATGTTGTTGTCCGATATTTAGACAGCGAAGGTCACGTTCTTAATGACTATGCTGGCGAATATGTGATTGAAATTCAAACTAAGGCAGACACCAGCAAAATCTTCGGCCACTATGACCCAAGTGCTGATTAGTTATTTTAAGAAAAATTTATTAATAACTTTTCAAAACTAATTAACATCCATGAAACCTCTTATGAAATTGCTTTTCTTAAGAGGTTTTGTTTAACCACTTGCAAATTTCATGTGTAAGTTTCAAGATTTGGTTAAAATAATGTGTTTTTTTTGAAAATTTGAGAAAATTTAGTTGACAAACAATTTTATTTATGATAAAATATTCAAGTAAAAAATCTTCCATAGACCGCAAGTGCCTTTAGGCGTAAACGAAATTCGTGCTTGCCGAGGAAAAGAACATATGATTTAGTTTTTTCTATCTCTGTGCCTCTTCCGTGGTTACAGAGATTTTTTATTGAAACACAAAATTAATCTAAAAGGAGGTTATAGACATGAGTGCTAATTTTGAGGCAAAAAAACAACTTGTTGAGGAAATCAAAGAAAAGTTTTCCAAAGCAAAAACTCTCGCATTTGTTGACTATCGTGGCTTGAATGTTGAAGAAGACACTGCTATGCGTAAGGCATTTCGTGAGAATGGTTGTGAATACAAAGTTTACAAAAATCGCTTGATGTTGAAAGCACTTTCTGACCTTGGTATTGAGTGTTCTGCAAATTACTTTGAAGGCACCACCGCCGTTGCTATTGGCTATACCGATGAGGTTGCACCTGCAAAAATCTTGTGCGACACCATCGATAAGACCAAAAAAATGGCTATCAAATTTGGAATTTTAAATGGAGTTAGCGTTTCTGCTAGCGACATTGAAGCGCTTTCAAAACTCCCATCAAAGGAAGAGTTGATTGCAAAACTTCTTGGAACTTTGAACAATCCTATCTCAGGACTATGCAGAGTTTTGCAGGCTCCAACGCGTGGGCTTGCCGTTGCTTTGAATGCGATTGCAACGAAATAACAAAAATCGCATAACAATGAATTTTAAAAGGAGAAAATAAAATGGCTGATATTAAAAATTTTGTTGAAGAAATCAAAAAGTTAACTATCGTTGAAGTTTCTGAACTTGTTAAGGCTTTAGAGGAAGAATTTGGTGTTTCTGCTGCTGCTCCAGTTGCAGTTGCTGCTGCTCCTGTTGCTGGTGCTGCTGCCCCAGCTGCTGAGGAAAAGACAGAATTCAACATCTTCTTAAAGGAAGTTGGAGCAAACAAAATCGCTGTTATCAAAGTGGTTAGAGAAATCACAGGACTTGGACTTAGTGAAGCTAAGGCTCTTGTTGATGGCGCTCCAAAGATGATTAAAGAAAATGTTGCAGCAAGCGAAGCAAAAGAAATCGAAGCTAAATTTAAAGAAGCTGGCGCTGTTGTTGAATTACAGTAATTTAAGAATATTTAATATTAAATCAAATTTTGTGTTTCAAAAAAATACGCTAAAAACGAGCGTATTTTTTTTATTTTATAGTTTTGTCATATAATAAAAAATCTTAGCATATGTATTATAACATCAAAATTATTAAAATATATTACAAAAAATAAAATTTTTTCAAATTTTCCTATTGACAAATTTTTGTTTTGTGGTATAATAACTTCTGCGTTTTAAAAAAGCAATAAAAAAATTTAATTAAAAGGAGAGGAAGAATATGAATAACGAAGCAACTTTAGAAAGAGTTACATTAACAGAAGATAAAGTGGTGGAATTCAACAAGCAGTATGAAGGCACAATCGGCGCATTAAAAACACTTGCAACTCAAGGAAACACTTCGCTTCTTAGAATGATTGTAAATTCAGATCCTGAGTCAAGCAATATAATTTCATATCTACGTGAAACAAGCAGAAAGACCTTTGCTAAATATCTTACAGGTTATTATGTTGAAAACAAAACAGCGAAAAAAGAATTGTCAAGTAGAGAAAGATAATTTAGAAAAGCAAATTGATAAGTTAAAAGTTTAATTTCAAAGTAGAGAAAATTAAAGTATTAAACTTAAATTTACAATTTAAAAATAGAAAATTTTACCACATAAAAAACAGGATAGCGAGAAATTTGCTATCCTGTTTTTTGTAATTAAATAAGCAGTGCCACTTAAAATAAAGGTTCGTCGTAGGTCTCTGGCGGGGTGATGTCGAGAAGTTTCAAAACGGTTGGTGCGATGCTTGTCAGCGACTTGCCTTTTTTGAGTTTAACCTTTTTATTCTTTTCACTGACCAAAATGCAAGGCACAGGGTTGGTGGTGTGAGTGGTTATTTTGTTGCCTTTTTTATCGAACATCTCTTCCGCATTTCCGTGGTCGGCGGTGATTATACATTCTCCGCCAACCATAAGTGTGGCAAGGGCAACGGTGTAGGCGCATTTGTCGACGCATTCAATCGCTTGTTTCGCGCTGTCGAAATTGCCAGTGTGACCTATCATGTCTGGGTTTGAGAAATTCACGATGATATAGTCGTATTTTTGAGAGTGGATGGCTTCGACCACCGCTTCGGTTATCTCAAGCGCGCGCATCTTAGGAAATTTTGAAAAGTCCTTAACATTTATGCTGTCGATAAGTTTTCGGTCTTCTCCTTCATAAGGTGCTTCAATTCCGCCGTTGATGAAGAAAGTGACATGGGCGTATTTTGTGGTCTCTGACGTATGGAATTGTTTAAGTCCATTTGCGGAAATGACGCTGGCAAGGTTATCCCTAACAATGATAGGCGGATAGAGTATGTTCAAGTCTTTAAGGTCGGCGGAATACTCGGTCATTGTGGAAAACAGCAAATTTTTAAACTTTTTGGTCTTAAATTCCTTATAATCTTCCTTTGTGAAGGCGGTGGAAAGTTCAATGGCGCGGTCGGTGCGGTAGTTGAAGAAGATGACGCTGTCGTTATCCTTAATCGTTCCGTTTTCGTCAATTACGCATGGTTCCATAAATTCGTCTGTTATGCCTTCGTCATATTTTGCCTTCAGGGCGGATGTGGCGCTATCAAACTTTGTGCCTTTGCCTTCGGTCAAAAGGTCGTATGCGATTTTGAGCCTGTCAAAGCGCTTTTCTCTGTCCATAGCGTAAACTCTGCCGATGATTGTGGCGATTTTTATGTTAGAGTCTTTGTAGCGATTTTCAAAATCGGTCATGAACTTTATGCCGTCTTTCACGCCAGTGTCACGGCCGTCCATAAAGGCGTGAATATAGATGTTTTTTATCTTAAAATTTTTGCTGAGCGACAAAATGGCGTCTAGGTGCGACAATATTGAGTGAACGCCACCGTTGGAAAATAGCCCCATCACATGAAGAGAAGAATTATTTTTCTCAGCATGCGTGAGTGCTTTGATAAGGGCAGGGTTTTCATAAAATTTTCCTGTTTCAATATCATGGTTGATATGTGCTAAATCCTGCAAAATCACTCTGCCAGCGCCGATTGTCAGGTGTCCAACCTCAGAATTTCCCATCTGCCCAGCAGGTAGCCCAACCGCTTCTCCGCTTGCTTTCAAAATGGTGTGTGGATATTTCTTTTTTAACTTGTCTAAGTATGGTGTGCCTTGACACTTGATAGCGTTTCCGTAACTATCCTTTCTCTCGCCAAATCCATCTAAAATGACCAATGTAACCATATTTTTCTCCTTTGCTATATAAGGATAAACCTATTCGAAAATAAAGTCAAACAAATTCGACTTTGAAAAACAAAAACTATTAAACTTTGTGTAAATTTTGCTTCGAAAGGCAAAAAGCGAGAACAAAAATGAGAGTGTAATATTTTTTAAATTATCTTAATAATATTTTTTATTTAAATTTGAATATTGCCAGTTTTGTAAAATTTTGAAATCGATTTTTTCTTAAATTAATTGTGCTAAAAAATAATTTCAAAAAACTAATTATTCATCCTTATGCTCAATCTCTTTGGAGACTTCGGCATTTGCCATGCTTAAATCTTCCTTCTTCTTTTTCTTCCTTTCATACACCTTCACCGAACCCTTGTTGGCGATTGTTCTTATGATGAGATAGAGGCAACCGACACCGATTAGGATGTAGCAAAGGCGTGAGAACATATTTGCTTGAAAGCCAAAAAGCCCTGCAATGAAATCGTATTGAAGTAGACCGATTGATAGCCAGTTGATTGAGCCAATGATTGTTAATATAAAGGCGATAAAAGTGAGCATAGTTCCTCCTAAGTCTAGTTTTCTTAAAAAGTTAAGTTTTAATCAAAAACGCATATTTTTAGCCGAAATTTTCAAAAAAAATTAAAAATAAACGCTTTTTTAGTTTAAAATACCTAATTTTTTGCAAAAATTTAGTTATGATTAAACGAGAAAAGGTTGTTAAATATAAGGAATATATCTTGAACTGCGTGCGATTTCATGCGCCAATTTGCTTTTCAGCGGACATCGACCGAACCGCTCTTTTTAGTCACGGAATAGATTTAGAATGTCCAATATTTGTCTATGAAAATGCCATTGATGACAACCTTATTCTTGCCTTTAAAGAGGCGGAAAGAGAAGAAAAATTTAATCTTTTAATCCCTATCGAAAATTTAACTAGGAAAGCAGAGAGGAAACTTGAAAAGATAAAAAATGTTGTGCTATACAGCAGAAATCAAGAGATGAATTTTTTGAATATGATTAACAAACTTAACATAAATTATCGTGCAAAATCTAAGTATAATGTTATCTACAAAGATAACTTTTGTAAAATTAACGATGTGGTGTTAAATCCAAAATTTCGTAATTTTCATTTGTTCCAAGAAGAAAAAATCTCCGCTATTAATGTAACTTATAGGGAGTTTTTGCTCAATGGGAATAATATTTATATCGATTTAAAAAACGACTCTGACAAAGATGAAAAGGTGAGTTTGATGTTAAACTTTCCACTGAAAAGGGGATATTATGTCTTTAAAAAACACAATGGCTATTTCACGATTGATAACTTGCAAAATGAAGAAAGGTTGTTTTTTAACTATGTCAGTCCGTCGGCGAATGTCAGTTACTCAATGATAGACGGACTGGATAACTCATGCTATGCGACCATATTTTTAAAGATAAATTTTGTTTTGAAGGCAGGGTGCGAAAAGGCAATATTTTTTAATTTATCTAACAAAAAGTCACCCCTAAAAACAAAGGTGCAGTTTGACAAACTTTTTAACTTGGCAATCAATAAAAGCATGGACATCTTTGATTTAAGGGTGAAGACAAAAAATCAAAAGTTCGACCAATATTTTAACAACACGCTTCCTAAAAAGATTTGGCTAAAGTGGCTAAATTTTGAAAATGACAAAACTTTGATTGACAAATATATGACCTATCGCTCTCTCTTTATCAAGGGGAAAGAGAAGATTTCCTTTGTGCCTTTCAAAGAAATTGGGCTTAAGGAACTTGGCATTTTTAATGGCGAATATTACAAAAAAATTTTGATTTCCTTCGGTGCAGAAAAATTCCTACAAGTTGGGAAAACTAAATTTTTTAACATAAACAACATCACTCGCTTTAGCCTTAAAAAGAATGATGCGATAAACCTATCTTTTGAAAATGTTTAGAAAAAAGCATAAAAACGCACTATTTTTTTGATTTTTTATTAAAAAATACGCTATTTTTCTTTATTTTTTGTGTTTTGGTTTAAATTGTTTATATTTTCTTCTAATTTTTGAGTGGTAGATTTTTGTCGTGTAGTTTTAAATTCGTATACTCTTTCATCACTCCAAAAACCTAATCGTGCATCTTCAACATATCGAAAAGCAAGTTTTGTGATATGGATGTCTTTATCAAATGTAAATTCCGCATATATACCATCCCCAAATAAGGGGATTTCTTCGTAACTTGCTAGCCACTCATCTTTTAAAATCACCATATCATCATCAAAATAAAAGATTGTGTCTATTTGATGTGTTTCTGCATTTTCGTTTCTTCTGCCATAATACAACATTGGCTTTTTGGTTTTGTCATCTTGCATAACTGTCACGCCGCGGTAGTTGTAAAAATTCCAGCCATCTTTTTTAGTATAAAAGGCACTATATGGCATATCTTTTATAGGATAAAATTTTATATCCTTTTGATACATAAAAAAGTCTTTGAGTGTTTCATCAACTCTTTTAAGGTTGCAGTCGGCAATGTGCTTTTCTTTAGAAAATTTTGAAATTGACAATAGTTTCTTCAAGATATCATCATAGTTTCCGCCATTTTCAATCAAAGCGTTTTCAATGAAATCTGCAAGGTTGTTTATCTTTTTCTTTTTGGTTTTATTTGATAACTGCGTATTATTTTTCGTGATTGATAATACTTTTTCATTCTTTTCTCTTTTCTTAAAATAATCTAAAATTCTCATATTTTTCTCCTGAAATATAAGCAAAGTATAACATATTCAAATTTAGATTTCAATACTAAAACTAATTATTTATCAAAGTCAAAATTTGTAATTAAAATTTAAAAGTGATAATTATTTTTGCAAAAATAGTTTATAGTATTGATTTTTCAATCAAAATTTCAAATATCTTTTTAAATTTTAAACAATTTAATTATTGTATAAATTCTCTTCTTTTGCGGAAAATAGAGAAAAGGAGTTTATATGAAAAAGTTTTTTACTTCATTTTTACTTTTGATTTTGGCGTTTTCTTTTTTACTTACATCGCCATTACATATTGTGCATGCTGAGAGCGATGTTGACCTTTCGTCTAAAAGTGGACTGCTTATGGACTACTCAAGTGGCGAGGTCTTGTTTGAAAAGGATGCACTTGTCCATCTTCCTGTTGCCAGCATGGTTAAGATGATGACAATACTTATATCTCTTGAAGAGTATGAAGAAGGAAACGTCAGCCTTGACACCATGATTTCCACCACCGAAAATGCGTCAGGTATGGGCGGAAGTCAGGTGTTTATTGATCCTTATGTTGAATATTCTTTTGAAGATTTGTTAAAATCGGTTATCATGGCTTCCGCCAATGATGCTTCGGTAGCGCTTGCTGAATATTTCAACGGAAATGAAAAAAGTTTTGTAAACAGAATGAATAGGCGCGCCAAAGAACTCGGCATGAACAACACCAACTATGTCAACTGCACAGGGCTTCCAGTGCCAGAGCAATATTCATGTGCAAAGGATAGTTGTGTTTTGATGCGTGAGATTTTGAAGCACGACCTATATCACGATTATTCAAGCATTTGGATGGACGCACTCACTCATCCATCTGGTAGGCAAACTGAACTTGTCAACACAAACAAACTCATTCGCTATTTCCAAGGTTGCGACGGCGGTAAGACAGGTTCGACCAATGAGGCGGGTTGCTGTTTGACTGCATCCGCTAAGCGTGGCGACATGAGACTTATCTCTTGCATAATTGGTGCAGAAAATAGCAAAACGCGTTTTAACGAATCTTCACTTCTATTAAACTATGGTTTTTCTAATTTTGAAAATAAATTTCTAGTGACCACAGATAGTGCCATTTCCACTCTACCTGTGAGAAAGGGGAAAGTTGAGGAAATTGACCTATATGCGAGCGACAATTTTACCGCAGTAGTGAAGAAAGGTGGAGATACTAAGTATGAAACCATTTTGAAATTGCCTGATTGTGTCAAAGCGCCTTTAAAGAATGGTGAAAAGGTGGGCAGTGTTATCGTGACGAGAGACGGCAATGTGATAAAAGAAATCGATGTTGTGGTGAAAGAAGACGTGAAGCATAGTTCATATTTTGACAGCCTCAACAAGATTGCTGAAAACTGGTAAAATGAAAAATCTTGAAAAATTGGCTTAAAAAATGAAAAAATGCGAAAAAATCGATATTTTTTCGAAAAAATATACCAAATTTAATAAAAAACCATGAAAAGTGTGCGGTTTTTGCATACTTTTCTTTTTGTAAAAATTACTTTCTATTCGCTTGCAAAAGGTCGAGCGCTTTTGTTATAATATTTATATGGATAATGCTGTTGAAGAGAAAACCGAGAATGTGAGTGAAAATGCCGAGCAATCGGATATGCTTTTATCGTCTGACCAATATCGTTTTAAACTTGACAACTTTGAAGGACCGCTTGACCTACTACTTCACCTTATCAAAGAGGCGAAGATGGATATTGCGACCGTCAAACTTGCCGACATCACGGAGCAGTATCTTAACTATATGCAAGACCTTAAGAATATCGACATGGATAGGGCGAGCGAGTTCATCACGATTGCGGCGACACTTATTGAAATTAAGTCTAAAAAACTTTTACCTGTGGAACAGGAGGCGCTTCCTGACGACGAAGAGGATGATGAGGCGATACTGCTTCGCAGACTTAAAGAATACGAACTATTTAAGCAGACAGGTAAAGAGTTAAAAGAGATTGAGGATGTCAACAAGTTCTATCGCGCGCCAGGCAAGGAAACCGAAAAGGTCAAGATTGTGATGAAGGATATGGTGCTTGAACAACTTTTGGACGCTTTTGCCAAGCTTTTGATGAAAGAGGAATTAAAGAAGGTGGCAAAACCTGATGAGCCTAAAAAGATTGTTAAAGACCGCTTTACCGTGGCGGAGAAAATTATCTCCATTCGAAACTACGCAAAAGAGCATAAGCGTTTCACTTTTGAAGAACTTTTTGAAGATGATATGTCGAAAAGCGAACTTATCAATGTTTTCTTAGCGCTACTTGAACTATTAAAATTGCAAACAGTTAAGGTGCTTCAGAGCAGTATCTTCGGCGAGATTGTGATAACAGCAAATGAGGTGTGATTATGAAAGTGGAAAATAAAAAAGAGTTAAAAGAGATTGTTCTATCCATATTGTTTGTGGCAGGCGACGGACTTGACAAAGACTTTATCTTGCAAAAACTTGAGATAACGCCGAAGGTACTTGACGAGGCTATCGATGAACTTTGCAAGGAGTATAACGGCGACAAGGGCGTGCATGTTATCAAATTTAAAAACAAGGTGCAACTTTGCTCCAATCCAAACTATGCTGACTATATTAGTGAAGTTCTCAATCCTGTTAGAGAGCGCTCTCTTACTCGTGCTGCGCTTGAAACCTTGGCAATAATCGCCTACAAACAACCTATCACAAAACTTGAGATTGAAGATATTAGGCGTGTGAACAGCGACTATGCTGTGCAGATACTAAGCGAGCAAAATATGATTGAAGTTGTTGGACGAAAGGATGCAGTGGGTAAACCTCTTCTTTTTGGCACGACCGAGAACTTTTTAAAGCGATTTAATCTTCAAGATTTGGCGGATTTGCCTGACTATGAACAACTACTCGAGCGCATTAGGGTGATAAACGAAGAAGAGATTAAAGAGGCACAAAATCAAGGCGACAGTCTTTATAACGAATTTGAGTTAAAAACCGAAGAACTCCCTGACTTTTTGAAGGACGAGGATGAGTTAAACAAGGTGACAGGGGACATATCATAAAAAGTTGGGACAGACACCAACTACGCTTAACGCCGACACGAAAAATTAAAATTTTTCTAACGGCTACTCCGTTGGTTTCTCTTCCCAGTCCTCTTCCCTGTGTGTGATTTTTGATTTATGCTCGCCGAACGCAGTTCTACGCTTCGCAAAATCAAAAATTGATTAAAAAATCAATTCTACTTTGAGTAGCGACAAAATCGCCAATGAGCATAGCGAATGCGATTTTCGTTTGGTCGCTGAAGGAGCAAACAAACGAATGATAAGGCTTTTGGCGTAAGTCAAAAGACGAAATGAAATGCGGTTTGCGACGCAAAAGTGAAGAGTAAAGAACGAAAAGTGAAGGTGAACCTTTTGGTTCACAGTGAAGAGTTGAGGAATTTTGAGTATAATATGTTGAAAAGTACGTTTTTCGATAGTAAAATAAATTTTTTGTAAAATCTATTGATTTGTTTTGTGAAAAAATATTTTTTTGTTATACTATTAAAGTATAAGCAAGTAGTTAGATGTTGATATTGCAAATTTTAATAAAAAACATATCTAATTTTTAAATACATAAAAAACTATATTTGCAATATTTTACAAAAAGATAAAAAATAAATTACAAATGAGAATATATTAAAAGAAAATTTAATACAAGGAGAGAGAACATATGAAAGGAATAAAAAACATGAAGCAATTTTTGATATGTTTATTCTCTTTCCTTTTCATAGGCTGTTCCATCGCTGGTGGAGCAGTTCTTCTCTCAAATACGTATATCAGCGAAACAACCGGGGGGGGGGATTCGCCAAGCGACAATTTAGAAAATGATGTCACTCAAAACGCACCGGATAACACCGACCTCTGGACTGATTCAGGCAACTACGTCACAAGTTGGGCGGGTGGCAGTGGCACAAGTTCGAATCCTTATCAAATTGCAACAGCTGAGGAGTTGGCATACTTAGCATATTTAATAAATGGCTCCTCTAGTTCTTCTTGGCGTTCACTATATTACGAACAAACTGCTGATATAGATTTGTCTGCACACTATTGGGACGCGATAGGTTATTCGTCATCCTACTATTTCGCCGGTCACTATGATGGTGGCGGATTTACAATATCTGGGCTTTTCACGCAGTCGGGTTCAAGTTCGACATATAGTTATCAAGGTCTTTTTGGATATGTCTATGGACAATCATCTTCAAACAATGCTGTAATTGAAAATGTTATTATTGGCGAAGATTCCGTTATTCAAGGTTACCGATATGTTGGCGGAATCGTTGGATATGGTCGTTATTTATTATTGCACAATTGTGCTAATTATGGTGATGTGCTTGGAATATCAAGACTCATCGGTGGAATCATCGGATATGCAACATCAACTTTCAGCGCAAACAATTGCTCGTTTACAGGACAACTCACAGGGACTACTTCCATTGGTGGATTTGCTGGATATGTTAGTTGTTCCGGTTCTAATGTTGAGATTAGTGATGTAGCAATAGATATGGACTTTCAAGGAGTTGAATCAGAAAGTTCAAATTATGATGGTATCGGTGGTGTAGTTGGTTGGATAAGTGGAAGTTTGACAGAAATACATGATATAGTCGCAATTGCAAATATTGAATGTGTTAGTGGTGATAGTGAATCTGTTGTTATAGGCGTAGGTGGTATTGTTGGAATTTTTTATTCTGGCACATTAAATTTGTATAACTGTAGTTTTGATGGTGTTATAGATTGTTCAACAACAGAATATTCATATGTAGGCGGGATATTAGGAGTTACAAGAGGCGGAACAGGTGCTGATGGAAATGAATTAACAATAGATTCTTGTTTTAATCAAGGAGAGATAATAGGAAATAATAGTACTGGAGGAATTGCTGGTGATGTTTCATATTGCACAATTAGTAATTGTTATAATGCTGGGAATATAATCGGAGGCTCATCACATACTGGAGGAATTGCTGGAGAATATTCTAGTAGTGCAAGTGATGAAGTGTCAAGAGGCGTTATTAATTGTTATAATTTAGGAAATATTACTTCTAATTCAAATTATTCTACATCAGGAATAGTTGGCTATATTTCTTTTTATAGAACTGCATCCATTCCATTTATAGCAAATTGTTGGAATTTTGGAGATGCAAGTTATGCTGTTTTGGTAAGTGCAACTGGATTTGGTAGTGGAAGTTCTGATGTTTATATACGTTATTGCTATTATGGCGGAGATTCTTCTACAGTAGTTACTCGTGATTATTTTGATACAACGGTATCTTATTGTTCAAGTGTAATAGATGAAAATCCTAAAACCTTAAGTTGGTATATAACAACATCGAATTGGTATTCCTCTTATCCATGGGATTTTGAAAATACTTGGGGTTTTGTTAATGGGATGAACGATGGCTATCCTGTTTTGATGTCTACTGTGAAATTTACTATCACATATGAACCAAATGGCGGAACGGGGAGTATGGAAAGTCAAACAAAAACAGCGGGGAAAGATTTGGTGCTTTCGTTAAACGCATTTACGCGGACGGGCTACACCTTCCAAGGTTGGGCAACTTCGCCAACAGGTGGAATTGCGTATGCGAATGGTGCAACTTACACCGATGATGCGGATATCACGCTCTATGCTGTGTGGAAAATAAACACCTACACAGTGACATATAACGGCAATGGCGCGACAGGCGGTTCAATGGCGTCCTCGACAAAAACGTATGGCGTCGCTTTGACGCTTCGAACAAACACTTTTACGCGCACAGCGTTCTCATTCCAAGGTTGGGCAACTTCGCCGAGTGGCGGTGTGGTCTATGGCGACGGCGCTTCTTACACAACAAATGCAAATATCACACTCTACGCCGTTTGGAAAGCCAACAATCCGGCTCACTATGATAGTGACGGGAATTATTGGTATGTTGAGAATGGATATATGCCACAAAGTAGAGTGACGAACACAACAACAAGCACATATCTATCAACCAATTGGAATTCTTTATCGAATGGCAGTGTCTACTATATGGACGGCATAGG
>CALWGA010000035.1 GCA_944377825.1 uncultured Clostridia bacterium
CTCAACGAGAAGCCTAATAATCTCATAGGCATTTATTCCGGTGTTTGAAAAGGTATTGGGCGAAATTTTATAAATATGGTTATCATGTTCAAATGGTGAGATGTTGAGTTTTTGTATCACTGCATCGCCAAAACTGTCCGCCGTGATTTGTGGATTGCCGATGCCGACAAAGAGGATGTTTTCTTTGACCTTAATCTTGTTTCCCTTCAAAAGAAATTTAATGCGGTTCTTGATTTCTGCCTTTAAAAATTTATAGTGCTCTTCTTTAAGCCCAAGAAGAAGTGGTGCATTTAAGATAAAATAGTGCCCTTTTTCAAAACCTAATTTCTTCGCTTTCTCTTCGGTGTCGATAAAAAGTTTAGAGCAAGTCGCCTTAAATCGCCCTAGTTCCTCGGTTATATAACCAAAATTCTTTAAATCTTTGCCACATTCATCCAATAAATCATGCATATTTTAAATATTGCCAAAAAAATTTAAAAAATAAGTTGATTTTTGTGTTTTTTTATGCTATAATCATTGTGTTAATTTTTTAAGGAGAAAAACATGGCAAATATTAAATCAGCGAAGAAAAGAGTTGAACTTGAAAAAGAAAGAAGAGTTGTTAATAACTCTGTTAAATCAGAAATCAAAACCTATATCAAAAAGTTTAAGGAAGCACTTTCCACAAATGTTGAAGAAGCCTCCAAACTTTATTCCGTTCTTGTTTCCAAACTCGACAGCGCAGCAAGAGAAAATGTCATTCACAAAAACTCTGCTGACCGCAAAAAAGCACACTTCGCAAAACTATTAGACGAAGCAAAGAACAAGTAAATTAAATAAAAATACGCACGCCTTAAAGCGTGCTTTTTTATTTGTTTGATTTCTAATTTTATTATAATCAGATTTTGCTTAAACATATTCTATTTATTCTTATCATCAAGCTCTTTCGTATGAGATTTTTGCTCAATCAAGTTATTTGCCAAATTTGTTTCAGATATTAAAAGATGTTTAAATAACACATCGCTTAGCTCTTTATATAGATGATTATTTCTTATTTTGTCGTCATAAAAGTTTATTATATTTAATGTATCATAACAAATTAATAACTTATACGGAAGTTCATCATCATCCATATCATCCCCTTCGTTAATTAAACTTAGAAGATTTTTACCTTTTTTAAGCTCATGCATTAAAAAATCTTCATAATTCATCATAATTCTTGTATCAGCAGGCGTGTTTGTTTCATTTACAACTTTGCGAAGCTTTCTATATTCTTGAAAATAAAGTGCATCGCGATCAATTATGTAATTTTTTAATGATTTCGCAAATCCATCGCCACAATAAGAATTTTTCTTCATATACAAAAATGGCATACCAAGAGAATAGGTATTTAAAGGATTATCATTACTACATGTCGCTAAATCTAAGATATATCTTTGTAGATTTTTATTTGAAATCGCAAATTTATCTAACCCATTGACATTGAAAAAATGAAAATGCGGAAATCCTGCCTTGTTACCAAAATATTTTTTATATAATTCATATTCCTCATCGCTTGTTGCAATAAAATCTTTATCATTTGTAATATTATCATGTTCGTGCCCTGTAACATCGAATCTTTGTAACTGCAATATATCTTCGACATCTTGATTAAGCATCAAAGACTTGAAAGAAGCAACTAAATTTTCTTTTTTTAAATCAAAATCTTCTTTTGGACTTGCAGGAATTAAAGAAACTTTAAAAAGCAATCCGTCATTCGTAAGGTTTTTCTTGACAATATAGCTCTTAATTTTTAAAATTTTTGGAGCTAAATGACGCTTTCTTCCATCAAAATACCCCTCCTTAACTGTTTAAACTTCTTTTGGAGTATGCAAAAAATTGTATGACATGAAATGAGAATACTCATCATCACTAGATAGTACTCTGATTGGATTGTTATTTTCCCATCTTGAACGATTAGGTCTATAACTTTTACCTTTGCAACCTACAAAGCTATAAATTTTATCTTTGAGGCTAGAATCGTCCTCCTGCACAATTTTGCAACTATAAACAGTTTTGCCAATCTTTTTCAATATCTCTTTCATATACAATATTTTACTATAAAAAATATTTATAGTCAACACGCAAACATATAAATTTTAGTTGTTTCTTTTGAATGTTTATGTTATCATTTTTAGTATGAAAAGATTGGACAGTTTTTTGTTTGAAAAGGGCTAT
Organism: uncultured Clostridia bacterium; assembly: GCA_944377825.1. Classification (GTDB taxonomy): domain Bacteria; phylum Bacillota; class Clostridia; order Christensenellales; family UBA1242; genus Caccovivens. The sequence continues at coordinate 2,197 of CALWGA010000035.1, forward strand.
TATCCTTCACGCGAGAAGGCGAAGGAGGCTATCATTTCCGCCCGCGTCAAAGTTAACGGCAAAGTGATGACAAAGCCAGCTTGCATCGTTGAAAATAACGCAAAAATCGAGGCATTGCCCTTTGAATTTGTGTCACGCGGTGGATTTAAATTGCAAAAGGCACTTGAAGAGTTTAAGGTTGATTTAAAAGGCAAAGTTGTTGTGGACATCGGCGCTTCCACTGGCGGATTTACCGATGTTTGCCTTAAAAACGGCGCAAAAAAGGTGTATGCAATTGACACAGGCACTGACCAACTTGCCGAAAGTTTGAGAAAAGATAAAAGAGTTATCAGCCTTGAAAGCACAAATTATCTTACTTTTGATAAATCTAACTTTCTTGACGCCGACTTTGCTGTCATAGATGTTTCCTTTGTAAGTCTAACAAAACTCTCCGAAAAACTCTCAAAGGACTTTAACGAAATCATCGCCCTTGTTAAACCTCAATTCGAATGCGGAAAAGACTACGCCAAAAAACACAAAGGTATTGTAAAAGATGAAAAAATGCACAAAAAAATCTTGAAAAACATCACCTTTGTCTTTTCATCTGTCGGCTTCACCCTTTCCCCAATCATCCCCTCACCCATCCTAGGTGGTGACGGCAACAAAGAATTTCTCCTGCACGCATGGAAAAGGTAAGTAAAAAAGAGAAATGACTTAAAGCAACTAAAAAATGCAAAGAAATATATAAAAGAAGATAGATTAATCTCTATCTTCTCTTTTATTGCTCCTCTGTCTTTCTTTAAGCGCATTAGGATTAACTTTATTTATCTCTTCAATTAACTCCCTTGAATAAACACTATAATCACCTTTTTTTATTGCTGCTCTGATTCTTTCTAAATATGAACCCAAATTAAAACTTGAATCTATTGGTGATTTTGTACTGCTTCTTATCACAGGAGGTTCACTATTAGGACATGTTATATTTAGCGTTTTTAATGCACTGATAATTTTTAAATCGCGGACTTTATTTTCTTCTAACAATGCATATGGATTAATTTTGTTTATTTCTTCAATTAATTCTTTTGTATAAACGCTGTAATCGCCATCTTTTATAGCTTTTCTTATTTTACTCAAATAAGAACCTAAAAGAAAACTTGAATCTATCGGTGATTTTTCTTTTTTCCCAACAATATGTGGCTCTTCATTTGGATACATTGCATTTAATGCTTTTAATCCATTTATAATTTTTAAATTATTGACATCATTTACCTCTAATAATGCATATGGGTTAATTCTATTTATCTCTTCAATAAATTCTTTTGAATAATTACTAGTATCATTTTTCTTTAATGCTCGTCTTATTGAACCTAAATATGAGCCTAATGCAAAACTTGAATCTATTGGCGATTTTTCATATATCTTTACAAATCGGGGTTCTTCGTTTGAATGTTTTGCAATAAGCGCTTTCAAACCATTTATTATCTTTAAATCTCTTGCCTCATCAAATCCTAATACAGCATATGGATTAATTTTGTTTATTCTTTCTATTAATTCTTTTGAATAAATAGTATAATTATCTTTTTTTATTGCAAGTTTTATATTAGATAAATATTTGCCTAAATTAAAACTTGAATCTATTGGTGATTTTGCATCTTGACTTACAAGGTGTGGTTCTTCATTTGGACACATTGCATTTAGAGTTTTTAATGCATTTATAATTTTCAAATCACGTGCATCATTTACACCTAATAATGCATATGGATTAATTTTGTTTATTTCTTCTATTAATTCTTTTGAAAATTTAACGCAATCACCTTTTTTAATAGCAACCTTTATACTTGACAAATATGCACCTAAATTAAAAGACTTATCAATCAAAGATTTATCATCTTGCGATACCATATGTGGTTCTTCATTTGGATATGCATTATTTAGTGCTATCAAACTATCTATAATCATCTTATCTCTTTGTGCGTTTGAATATTCTTGCGAATAATTAAAAACATTTGCATCAAGCGTCATTAAGTATTTTGCTACTTTCTCATTAACACTTGCTGGATTTTCTTTATAAATTGTCTTTAAGTTATTTAACCATCCTCCTAACTTTAATTCTGTTTCCTCTTCAACATAACTTACAGGCACATTTAAATTTCCAAATTTATCATAATAGCGTTTAGAGCATGCAAGCCACTTTTTAACATCTCTGGTGTTTTCGGAAACAAACTTATCGAGTGTCCACAAAAATTTGTTGAGTTCAAGGTCGTTTCCGTCAATCTCGAAAGGAAAAATGTCTTCAATGTCATCTCCGCCTTTTGTGCCACCCTTCTTTCCACCTTTTTTGCCTTTGTTTTTATCGGCATCATCTTGGTCATCATCAAACGCTTCAATAATCATATCTAAACATTGAATGTTATTGACAACATCAAACACAAGAGGCTTGAAGTTTTCATCTTCTCGAACAGAAAGCACACGCCCCAATTGTTGCAAGTATATTCTCGGCGATATGGTTGGCCTGAACATCATACACCCATCAACATCTTTGACATGTATGCCTTCGTTGAACATATCAACTGCAAGCATGATTTTCAGTTTGTCCGACTTAT
>CALWGA010000036.1 GCA_944377825.1 uncultured Clostridia bacterium
TCTTAGAGGAGGGCATTTATGGAAAAACATTATTTAACACCAGAAGGTAAAAAACAACTAGAGGAAAAGTTGGCTCATTATAAAACAGTTTTGCGTCCAAATGTTGTGAAGAGAATTGGCATTGCGAGAGAATTTGGCGATTTATCTGAAAATAGCGAATACGATGCAGCAAAGGATGAGCAGGCGAAGATTGAAGCGGAAATCAGCGAAATGGAAAATATCCTTTTGAACGCTGAGATTATCGACAAGAAGAATATCGACTCCACTGTTGTCAACATCGGCACAAAGGTTAAACTATATGACGAAGATTTCGACGAGGAACTTGAATATCGCATCTCTGGTTCATCCGAAAGCGACCCAAAGAACGGAGTTATCAGCAATGTTTCGCCAGTTGCAAAGGCAATTATTGGACACAAAAAAGGAGAGACTGTGGCTGTTCACACGCCAGGTGGCGTTTCTCATTTCAAAATTGTTGACATTAAGATATAATTATTTATGCAAAATCCTTTGATTTTTTTCTTTCAACATGCTAATATATATTTATAGGTTGTTTTATCGCAAGGCGAATTAAGAGATAATATCGCACTTGAATGAAATACGAATTGTGATAGCTTGAAATTTGGCAAAATTCTCTGTTATTAAATTTTAATATCACAAATTTTCCATTTTTAAGTTTAGCGGTTTTAAATTTTATTAAAAATTAAAGGATAGGTATGACATTTATTAATTCGATTAAACTTTTTTGTTCTAACTGGGATAAGGTTTTAAAACTCTTCCTTTACTATCTTTTTGTCATTTGCGTGACCGCGTTACTGCTTCTTCCTGTCTTTTTCGCCTTCGACGAAATTATTAGGGACAACCTTCAAAACTCCGCTGTCACAACAAACTATCTAACCATGTTTCATTCGTCGTTTGGCGTGTATCTACACGGCGTTATGAGCCTTGTTGTCAATATTGTGAGAGATGCGTTTAACGCGAATGTTGGACTTGTTATCTATGCTGGGATTGTTGTTTGCCTAATTTTACCTTTCCTATTTAATATAGGTAAGTATGTTGTTTGCGAAATGCTCTATGGCTATATGGCGAACAAGAGTAAGGTGAGGTTCTTCAGTGCGCTTTTCAAAACGCTCAATAAGTCCGTTCTTTACGCGCTTGCAAAGACCTGCTATGACATTCTCTTTATGGCGGTTATTTTGTTCAGCGTTTTTGCTGTCGGCTTGGTGGAAAGTGTCAACTTTCAAACCTATTTTCTTCCGCTTTGCGAATTTTTGATTTTGGTGATGCTCTTCACGCTCAACAAAATTTCCACAACTGGCTGGGCACCTGCGATAATCATCTTTGGCGTTTCGGTTGGCAAGGGGTATAGAAGAGGAGTGAAAACTATTTCAAGGCGTTTCTTTAAGACGCTATTTGTAAATCTTCTATCCTATCTAGTTTTCTTCCTATTCACATACATTGCTGGCGTTTACAGTCTACTTGTGACTATTCCACTTATCACGGCTCTTCTATGCACGTTTGATATGATAACCTTTTTCACCTGCCAAGGCATGCGATATTACATCAACAGCAAAATCATTATGACGCCTAAAAAACTTGAAGAAGTTGACAGTTTCAAAAAGGCAAAATACATCATCTAACTTATGCGAAATTATAAAATTAACATAATTCAGGCGAAAAAACTAAAATTTATTAAATAAAAACGCAATTTTTGTGCGCAAATTCACAAAAGTTAAATAGTTAAAAAAATTTTCATATACATGAAGAACTTTTTGCATGTTGAAAAATTTTTTATGATTTAAATACAAATAGTTAAAAGGAGACAATATGAACAACAAACTTAAAATAACATTTTTGGGAGGAGTTGGCGAAATCGGCAAGAATATGACGGCGTTTGAGTATGGCGACGATATGATTGTTGTCGACGCTGGGCTGACTTTCCCAGACGATGACTTACCTGGAATTGATGTGGTCGTTCCAGATATTTCATACTTAATTGCAAATAAAGACAAAATTCGTGCCATCATTTTAACGCACGGACACGAGGACCACATCGGCGGACTACCTTTTGTGCTCGACAAGATTAACGCGCCGATTTACGGAAGCAGATTGACGCTTGCACTTGTCGAAAACAAGATGAAAGAATATCCAAAAGTGCAGTATAAGGCGATTTCTGTTAAACCTAAAAATGTGCTTAAAATTGGACCTTTTGCGATTGAATTTATCAAGGTTTCACACTCAATCGCAGGCTCAATGGCGCTTTGCATTTCCACGCCAGCGGGCAATGTCATCCACACTGGCGACTTTAAAATCGACTTTGAGCCTATCGACGGAGTGATGACCGACCTTCAACGCTTCGGCGAACTAGGCAAAAAAGGCGTCAATCTTCTACTTTGCGAAAGCACAAACGTTTGCCGTAAAGGTTATTCGATGAGCGAAAAGAGTGTGGGTAGAGCGCTTGAAGAGATTTTCGAAAAGCATCCAAAGAACCGCATTTTTGTTGCGACCTTTGCGTCCAACATCCATAGGCTTCAACAAATTTTGAACTTAGCGGAAAAGTTCGGCAGAAAGGTGGCGTTCACTGGCAGAAGCATGGTCAACATCTCGGAAGTAGGCTTGAAACTTGGCGAAATTTCCTTTGATAAGAAGAATTTGATTGATATTGATAAGATAGGAAAGTATGACGACAGCGAACTTCTCATCGTGACAACTGGCAGTCAGGGCGAACCTATGAGCGCGCTCACAAGAATGGCGGCAGATGACTTTAAAGGTATCAAAATCGGCGAGAACGACCTTATCGTTTTCTCATCTTCGCCTATTCCGGGCAATGAAAAGGGCGTATACAATGTTATCAACGCGCTCTACCAAAAGGGTGCGGATGTCATCTATGATGAACTCACCGATGTGCATGCATCAGGTCACGCTTGCCAAGAAGAAATCAAAATTATGCACTCACTTTGTAAACCAAAATTCTTCATTCCAATTCACGGCGAATATAGACATTTAAGGATGCACAAACAACTTGCCATGGCGCTTGGTATGGAAGAGAGAAATATTCTTTTGCCAACAATCGGACTTCAAGTGGAACTTTCGCCAAACAGTTTGAAAAAGTCGGGTGTTGTGACAGCAGGTCAACGCCTTGTCGACGGCTCTGGCATCGGCGATATGGACAGCAATGTGCTTAGAGAGAGAAAACAACTTTCAGAGGACGGCTTCTGTGTGGTGGTTGTGAACATCAACAATGTTTCGGGCAATGTCACAGGTGACCCATTCATCATCACGCGCGGTGTGGTTTATCAAGATGAGGCTGAAAGTTTTGTGCAGGACGCTAAAAATATGATTATCGCATCGCTAAAAGAGCAAGATTTGAGAGGCGCTGAACCTACAGTGATTAGAAACACCATAAGAAGAAATCTAAGTAACTTCATCTTTAAACGCACAAAGCGACGCCCTATGGTTATTGCGATTGTGTTCTTAAACTGATATGGAAAAGAGAGAGTTTGCGGGGATTGATAAAGACAGCTATGTTCCCATCATGAAAGATGAGAGCATGTCTTTTTTGTCTAAACTTTGTGTCGAGAACAAGCCTAAGCGAATTCTAGAGATAGGCACCTATATCGGCTACTCCGCTTCGGTTATGCTCTCGTCATGCGAGGCAAAAGTTGTGACTTTGGAAAAGATCAAAGAGAACGCAGAACTTGCGCGAAAAAATTTGGAGTCGTTTAAAGATAGGGTTAAGGTTGTCGAGTGCGACGCGGGCGAATATATTGAAAGAGAAGATATAGACAAGTTTGATTTGATATTTTTGGATGGGCCGAAAGGTCAATACATAAACTACCTTCCATATCTTAAAAGGTTGTTAAACAAAAATGGCTTACTTGTTGCCGACAATGTTTACTTTCATGGCTTGGTCAAAAACGGCGGATTTGTTAAACATAAACTTCGAACGCTTGTTGTTAACCTTCGCAAATTTCTTGAGACGATAAGTTGCGATGATGACTTTGAAACCACGATCTATGATTTTGGCGACGGACTCAGTGTATCCAAAAAGAAAGTTTGAAAAATACTTAAAAAATGTGCTATAAAAATTAGCGCATTTTTTTGATACAATATTAAAATTTAAATGTTAATTAAGAATATAATTAAGAATATTTTTCCTAAATTTTTATAAATATAAAATAATTAATAGGATAATTATTTATTAATTTAATATTGAATTTTGTATATTTTAAATTTTATATAAAACTATATAATATAGACTATGTGATGTTAAAATTTAAGCGAGTTAAATTTTAAATTTTGTTAACACAAAATGTGCAATGAATTGCACCATCACAGTATATATGACTATCAGTTTCGCTCAAATGCGACTAAAGTCGCGCTTGGCTCAACTTCCGATAATATAAAAATCTTCAAAAAATGGCATAAAAATTGATTATTTTTTGAAAAAATGCATATTTTTCGAAAATTTTTTCTAAAAATCAATTTAAATTGCTTGACATGGTGTTTTTTTAATTTTATTATAAATATATATATGAGATAAGGGTTAAGCATGGATAAGTCGCATTTTTATGAATTTGTCAACAAAATGATAATCCCGCTTTTTACGGGGTCTTTTGTTGCGGGAGAAACAGAGTCATCTTCAAGAGACTTGGAGGTGGCACTTGGCAAGGCTAATTCTGTTTTGCTTAAACCGAGCAAGAGTGATGAATATAGGTTGATTTTGAAAAGAGGTCAGCCATTTAAATCGTTTGAGGTCAGCCTAATTAAAACAATCCTTGAAGAGATTTCTGCTTTGACGGAAGCAGGTCTTGAAAACACGGTATATTTGCAAAAGTTGCAAAACACCATTATTGAAAAAGCGCTAATCGACAGCATAACCTCTGATGTTGCGTCGGAGACTATCATTGGAATTATATCTTCGTTAGAGCGTTGGTCGACACGAACCTATGAGGGCACAAATGTTTCCATGGGAGTTTTTGTCAATCTGTCAAATGTGGTGGACGACACCAAGCAGGTGAATTACAGCGAGATTATGAATCGCGAGTTTTTCGTTCGAATCACCGATGGCGTTTCTTCGTTTGTGGAGTTTGACAGAAAGGGCAGTTTGATTGGCTACACTAATTTAAAAAATCCTAAGAAAGCGCCGACCGTTTCGCCTTATATCTTTGATAGGGTGGCGCGAAGTTGTAACGATAAGAGAGTGGGAATTGTGTTGACGACAAAAGGCGACATTCTAATTTTTTATGCTCGTCAACTTATGTTTGCAAAGCGCAACGGCAAGTGGTGTGTATATTCTCACGATGAAATTATCAGGCTTCTATATAACAATGTTTCCTACACTGCGAAACAGATAAGGCGGGCTATTTATAACACCGCGCTTGACTGCTCGTTTGGATATATGGGCGCGTGCATTTGCTATCTCAATAAGGATAAGACGAACGATGCGCTTAAACTTATCAATATTGCCGACATTATCTCGGAAACTCACTTTGAGGCGAAAAAGCAAATGGAACTTGCAGAAAGCGCAAAACTATACAATGTTTCAAATCCTCTTCCGTATGATGAGAATATAACTTATGAGGAGTATTTGACAAAATTTAACTGCGTGAAGGCGAAGGCGATAAGAAATATCATTGCAGGCAAAAAACTTTATGAACTCGATAGGCGACTTCTTGAAAACCTTGTTGGTATTGATGGCGCAACGGTCGTGGACTTTGATGGAACTATAATCGCAGTAGGCGCAATTCTCAAGATTGAGGCAGGGAGTCTCGGTGGCGGAAGGCTGGCAGCGACAAAAAGTATGGCGCGCTATGGTGTTGGAATCAAGGTTTCGCAGGATGGCATCATGCTAGGCTTTAGCGCAGATAAGCATGGCAAAGTTAAACAAATCTTCAATGTCGGATAGAAATTAATATAAAAATTTTATAAAAAGCATAAATCTATCAAATTATATTATGAAAATATGATATAATAAAATATTAGGAGAGAATATATGGAATTATTTGATAAGATAGATAAATTTGCTAAAGATGAAATAAAGAAAACTGGACTTCCACAAATATATAATTATAATATAGCAAATGAAAAAGCAGAGGAACTTGCTTTAAGATTGGGAGCAGATGTTGACATTGTAAAGTGTGGCACTGCATTAATGGATATAAAATTAGGTGAGGCAGTTGCTTTAAAACAACAACCAAAACATGTGTCTATGAGTGCCGAATATGCCAATCAAATATTAGAAAAATTAAAGGTCGAAGATACAAAAAAGAAAGTTTTGATTAATTGCGTTTTAGCACATCATGGCGAAGTGCCTTACCAGTCTATTGAAGCAGAAATAGTTGCTAATGCAGATGCTTATAGATTTATTTCTGAAATTGGTGTTTTTACAACATATAAATTTGCACTTGATTTGGGTAAAAATCACAATGATGCATTAGATTTTGTGCAATTCAAATTGGATGAAAAGTTTAAAATTTTATCTTTAAAACAGGCAAAAGAAGAGTTGACAGATTTATACTTTTTATTATCTAAAATAATCAAAAAAGCACATATAAAAGAATGAAAATGGTTTATTTAAAGAATAATGATGTATAATTCATTATTCTTTTTTAATATCAAATCTAATAAAATATTTTAGCTTATATAAGCCTTGACAAAATGATGTGAATTTTTGTATAATTAATTGTCAGTCAGACAGACGGTCGCGGTTTATCGACTACCGATAAAGCGAGGAAAGTCCGAGCATCAAAAGAACAGGGTGCCAGTTAACGGCTGGTGGAGGCGACTCTAAGGATAGTGCAACAGAAATAGACTGCCTTTTGGCGATGGTGGAAAGGTAGGGTAA
>CALWGA010000037.1 GCA_944377825.1 uncultured Clostridia bacterium
TTTATGTGCTTGACGCACGCATTCCGCTCTCTTCGCTTAATCCAAAACTTGATGAACTCTCTGAAAACAAGCCGGTGCTTTACATATTAAATAAGATTGACCTTGCGGACGAAAAGAGGGTTGGTGCTTTGAAAGAAAATTTTAAGGGTGAAAATAAGGACTTTATACTATATAACTCTAACTTTTCAAAAAACACTTTGATACTTGACAAAATAAAAAAGTTGGCATATAAGAAGGTGGAAAAATATAGGGCGAAAGGAGTTAAGCCGACGATTAGATGTATGGTTGTGGGTGTGCCAAACAGTGGCAAAAGTTCGCTTGTTAACAATCTGTGCAAAAAGGCAAAGGCGGTCACGGGTAACAAGGCAGGCGTGACGAAGAGCGGTCAGTGGTTAAATGCTGGGGACGGCGTGGAAGTGTTTGACACTCCAGGAACGCTCTATCCAAACATTGAAAACGAAGATGTGGCAAAAAAACTTGCCTATGTTGGCAGTGTGCGTGATGAAGTTTTGGAGTTTGTAAGTCTTGCGGAGGACCTTTTAAAACTTCTCAAAGAGAAATATCCGCAGAATATTGAAAAGAGATATCCAAACTGCCAAACTGTTTTAGATATTGCAAAACTCCGAAAATTTGTGCTTGCAGGTGGCGAGGTAGACTTGGAGCGCGCTTCCTATATGCTTGTGGATGATTTCAGAAAGGGCAGGCTTGGCAACTTGACGCTAGATTGATAAAGCAAAATCTTTAAATTTTAAAAATCAAAAAATATCAAAAAAACAAGCAAAAAAGTAAAAAAATAATAAAAATGCTTAAAAATACAGAAAATATCGCAAAAAAAAGAGAAAAATATGAAAAAATTAAACAAAATCAACGGAACTATCGGCGAAATTGATGCAGAAACATATCTGAAAGATAATGGGTATGTGATTGTTGCTACGAACTATCGAAATCGTTTAGGCGAGATTGATATTATCGCAAAAGATAAGAATGTTTTGGTTTTTGTGGAGGTTAAAAGCCGTGCCACACTTGCCTATGGCAGGCCATGTGAAGCGGTGGACTTTAGAAAGCAACAAAAAATCAGAAAGGTGGCAGAACTTTACCTTGTGACAACTAAAAACTACTATGCCGATGTCCGCTTTGATGTTATCGAGATTTTGGGCGCTGAAATTAATCATGTTGAAAACGCGTTTTAAATGCATATTTGTGATTATAGAAAGTATATTTGCGGTTACAGATGAAAAAGATTTGTATTTGATTATCTTGATGCGTGATTGTATTAGTATGCGGTGGTTTTTGTTGGTTAAAATTAAAACATTAATATGTAAAACAAAAAAAATGGCGAAAAAGTGGTCATTTTTTTAATTTTTTCTTAAAAAAGTGCGTTTTTTGTGAATTTTTCATTAAAACTATTGAAAAAGGGTTTGAGATGTGGTAGAATGTTTTTGAAAAATAAAACTTTTTATATAATCAAAATGTTTTCAAAAGGTGGGGTTTTTATGAAGATAAGAAATGTTGATTTTGGTGAAAGTCCGCTCTTTCTTGCTCCGATGGCAGGAGTAAGTGATGTTGGGTTTAGAGAACAGGCGGTGAAATTCGGTGCTGATGCCACGGTGACCGAAATGCTTTCCACGCGCGCCATGGTGCATAACCCGAAAAAGACAAATTTGATGACTATCACTTCGCCTTACGAAAAACTGACGGTTGCTCAAATTTTTGGACATGAGAGTGAGTTTATGGTTAAGGCGTTTGAGAGTGAAGTTTTGGATAAGTTTCCAGCGATTGACATCAACATGGGTTGTCCTGCGCCGAAGATACTTAAAAATGGCGACGGCGCTGCGCTTATGGATAGCATACATCTTGCCGGCCATATCATTGCCACTTGCCGAGATATGACAAAGAAGCCACTTTCTGTTAAATTTAGAAAGGGCTACCACTCCGAAAACTATCTCGACTTTGCAAAGATGTGCGAAGATAACGGCGCAGACTATGTTATATTCCATGCGCGCACCGTGGAACAAGGTTATAGTGGTGAGGCTGACTACGAGGCGATTGCAAAGGTGAAATCTAAACTCCATATTCCTGTGATTGGCAATGGCGATGTTGTGGATATTGACTCATACCACAGAATGCTTGAAACTGGTATTGACGGCGTGATGATAGGGCGTGGTGCGCTTGGCTCGCCTTGGATATTCAAAGAACTAAAGGAAGGGCATCCTGTTCAAGTGGACAAATACAAGGTTGTGAAAGACCATATTGAAACGCTTCGAAAGTATTACAACGAAGAGTGGCTCACGCTTTACATAAGAAAGCACCTTCTTTGGTATGCAAAAGATTTGCCATCGGCAAGCACCGTTCGTATGACACTTGCCACCTGTAAAGATATCGATGAGTGTCTTGGCATTTTGAAAGAGTGCTTTGAGAAGAATATATAGGAGAGAGTGAAGGAACGCCGTTGGCGTTCAGTGAAGGGAAGGCAGAGCCTTCCAGTGAAGAGTGAAGAACGAAGAGTTGTGGAGAAATTCAACCATATAATCTATCTAATCAAAACCACTTTAAGTAGCGACAAAATCGCCAACGAAGTGCGATTTTCGTTTGGTCGCTGAAGGAGCAAACAAACGAATGATAAGACTTTTGGCGTAAGACAAAAGACGAAATGAAGTGCTGTTTGCGACGCAAGAGTGAAAAGAAAGTGTTGATTTCCATTTTAGGAAAGGATATTGAAAATTACCTTTTGTATATGAAAAGTGAGTTTTTTGAGCCAAAAGTGAGTCTAAAAAGTGAATTTTGAGCCTAGAAAAGTAAAAATAAATAAAATTTTCTAAAATGATTGCTAATGTTGACTAATTACATTAGCAATTTTTTTGCAATTAATTTTTCTTTGCGCCTTTTTCTAAAAAACGCATTGACAACAAACTTGTGATGTGCTATCATAGGGCAAAGGAGAAAAAGATGAGTGATTTAAGTGGTAAATATTTAAAATGTGGAGCAATGTATATTAAATTTGGTGATGATGGGCATCCAGATTACGGATTTTCTGTGATTGGAACTTCGATAAGAGAATTTCACAATTTGAGAAACGATAGAGAACCGAAAGAAATCATGCTTCCGCCTATTGTCACAAAAAGGTTGGAAAGGTTTTTGGATGATGATTTTTTAAAATATATGAAAGAAAATCTTTCAAAAGATTTGATTGACAACTATTTTCTTTCACTAGATACATATTTAAAAGGCTATGTTGATATAGGGGAAGATTGTTTTCGCAACTTAAAGGATAAGAAAATCATTGTAACAACCGAATATCCTATTAGATTTAATGACGATGTTTTTTTTAGATGTGAAAACATATCTTTTGCTCTTCCTAAAAATCAAATGCTATATAATGTTCACGAATGTTGGAACGGACCTTTTGATTACGAGCATAGTGATTGGAACCTTATTGGGCACAAGAGTTTTCCTTGTGGTAATTTGGATGCTGGAGCAAGCAATTACACATTGACCAAAAACTCAAAATATGAAACCTCAATATCTGAAAGTAAAGATTTTTAATTTTTGATAGGCTTTAATAATAGAAAAAATATTACAATCAAACAAAATGTTTTTCTAAAAATATTTGATTTTGTTTTGAAAATCCTTCGAAAAGTTGTATTATATACTTACGGGGGATATTTTTTATGAAACGAACCATTAGAGATTTAAAAAACATTCAGGATAAAAGAGTTCTACTCCGATGCGATTTTAATGTCCCACTTGACAACTATGGTGATATTTTGGATGCGACCAGAATTGATGCTTCAATTCCAACGATTAAATATCTTGTTGACCAAAACTGCAAACTTATCATTTGTTCGCACCTTGGCAGGCCTAAGGGGTATGATAAGTTTTTGTCGCTCTTCCCAGTTGCGGTTTATCTTATGAAATATTTTCCTAATAAGGTCAAGTTTTGCCCTAAGGTTGTGGGCGATGAGGTAAAGAGAGACATCTCGAAACTTAAAAGCGGAAACATTTTGGTTATTGAAAACTTGCGTTTTGACCCGCGTGAAGAAGAGAATGACCCAACTTTTGTGAAGGAACTTGCCTCATATGCCGACATATATGTGGATGATGCATTCGGCGTTGCGCACAGAAAGCACGCTTCAAACTATGGCGTCGCTCTGAAACTACCAAACGCCGTCGGTTTTTTGATTGAAAAGGAACTTAAGGTCTTTGATGAGGCGTTTAAAAATCCGAAGAGACCGTTTGTGGCAATCTTTGGCGGAGCGAAGGTTAAGGATAAATTGCCGTTAATTAAAAATATAATAGGTAAGGCGGACACAGTGCTGATTGGCGGTGGTATGGCATACACTTTTCTTCCTGCTGAGGGCATAAATATAGGAAAGTCGATTGTTGATTTGAGCCTTGTGGATGAGGCGAAGAGCATTTTGGACGAGGCGCGAAAGGCTGGTATGAATGTCATCCTTCCTGTCGACCATGTGGCGTTAAAATATGAGCGCGTGGTTAAAGCGGACAATCTTGATGCGGATATGGTTGGGCTTGATATTGGCAAGAGGACAATTAAACTTTTTGCTGAAGAGATAAAAAAGGCAGGTCAGATTGTTTGGAATGGGCCTTTAGGTAAATATGAAGATAAGCGTTTCAGAAAGGGCACTTTCATGATTGCTAAGGCGGTGGCAAAGAGTTCGGCTTACTCCATTGTCGGCGGTGGAGATAGCGTCGGCGCGATAAACACGCTGGGCTTCACTGATAAAATCGACCACCTTTCAACTGGCGGAGGTGCAAGCATGAAACTTATGGAAGGCAAAACTCTTCCTGCAATCGAGGTTATTGACACGCTTTAAACTTTACGATTTATGAAGAATTTATAGTCACTTAAGATAAAGAGATTTTAAAACTTAAAATTAAGGAGATTTATGAGAAAGATAATTATTGCAAACTTCAAAATGAACACAGTGCCAAGCGAGATGAAAGCTTACTCGATGCAACTTGCCACAAAGACGGCTGGGAGCAAGAATAAGATTATCGTCTGTCCGCCATTCACACATTTTTCGATTGCAAAGCAGTTTTTGGATGGCAGTAATATTGAAATCGGCGCGCAAAATGTCTCCGATGTAGAGGCAGGCAAAAACACTGGCGAAATTTCGGCGTCCATGCTGAAAGATGCAGGCGTGACATACTGCATTGTTGGTCACTCTGAGAGAAGAAGTAAGTTTAAGGAAAACGACAAACTTATCAACAAAAAAATCAAAATGGCGCTGTCGCAAGGTTTGAAAGTCATCCTTTGCGTGGGCGAAGATAAGGTGACGCGTGAGGCAAAACAGGCAGGCGTGTTCGTTAAAAAGCAACTTGATGACGCACTGAAAGGACTATACGAGAACGAACTTGAAAGTGTGATAATTGCCTATGAGCCTATTTGGGCGATTGGAACTGGCAAAACTGCCACGCTTAAAGATATCGAAAAAATGGTGGCGCTTATTCGAAAAGAAATTGCCTATCTATATAACGACAAAACGCAGATTTCCATTGTGTATGGCGGAAGCGTGGATATCAATAACTACAAAAAAATCATTTCTCTGCCATGCCTTGACGGCGCTCTTATTGGTGGAGCGAGCCTTGATGTTGACAACTTTTCTGTTATTGCGAGAGAAAACTATTGATTTTTAAGTATAAGACAGAAAAATTAAAATTTGAGTTTTTAAATTTAGAGTTTAATATTGCAAAAGATAAAATTATGATGTAAAATAAAAGTGGAGAACGCATGGCATTATACAGAACCTATAGACCTAAGACCTTCGACGAGGTCATTGGACAGGAACACATTACAAAGACGCTGGAAAATCAGATAATGAATGGGCATATTGGGCATGCCTATCTTTTCACTGGCACGCGTGGAACTGGCAAGACGAGCGTGGCGAAGATTTTTGCGCGCGCGGTCAACTGCCTAACGCCTGTCAATGGCTCGCCATGTGGAAAATGCGAAAACTGCCTTAAACTTCAAAGGGATAACGACATAAATATAATTGAGATGGACGCGGCTTCTAACAACAAGGTGGATGACATCCGTGAAATTCGCGAAAAGGTCAGATTTATGCCAGTGGACGTCAAATACAAGGTCTACATCATCGACGAGGTGCATATGCTGACCGATTCTGCCTTCAACGCTCTTTTAAAAACGCTGGAAGAGCCACCTAAGCATGTCATCTTCATCTTAGCGACCACCGAGGTCCACAAACTACCACAGACCATTCTATCGCGTTGCGTTCGCTTTGATTTTAGGCTGGTTCCAGTCGGTGTGCTTATGAAACATCTAAGGAAGATTTTTGACTTAGAGAAGATTGAGTGCGACGAAGAGAGTTTGAAACTTATCGCAACCGCTGGCGAAGGTAGCGTCAGAGACACGTTGTCGATTGCCGATTCCATTGCGTCATATTGCAAAGGCAAGATAACAAAAGAAGAGACCTTGCGAATACTTGGCACAACTGACTACTCGCTAAATATCGAATTTTTCAACTATCTAAAAGATAGAGAGGTCGGCGGAATACTTGCTCTTATCGACCGCATGGAAAAGGAAGGTAAAAATTTGGCGGTGTTTTCAAAGGATGTTTCAAAGCATGCAAGGAATTTGCTTGTGATAAAGACCTGCGAAAATGCCAACGAAATTTTGAACTTGCCTGACGATGTTTTTGAAGAGTTTAAACAGCAGGCGGACGCTTTCGACGAAAAGACTTTGATTAGATATATGCAGGTGTTTTCGTCGGCGGAAAATGAACTTAGATACACACTTTCAGTAAGGCTCCTGCTTGAAACCACATGCCTAACCGCGATGACAGGTATGGAGGTAAAAAAAAACTGAAAATTGAGAGAGATGCAAGCGCTCTTTCGCCAAAAAATGTTTGGGGTAAGGTGGTGTTATACCTTAAGGAGCATAAGAAAATTTCGCTGTATGTGGCGTGTGGTGACATCACCGATGTGAAGATTGAAAATGGTAAACTCTACATCCAAAGTTCCGACGATTTTCTAATCAGTGTGCTAGACGACGGCAAACGGGAACTTGAGAACGCTCTTCGCTGGCAAGGGCTGAACTTAGAGGTCGAGATAGTCAAGTTCGAAAACGAAAATCAAAAGAGAGAGAAGGATATTTTGAAACTTTCAAAACTCTTTGGTGAGAAACTTGTGATAGAGTGAATGTTATTGGTGCGGACACCAACTGCGCTTGACGCGGGCGCGGAAAATAAAAATTTTCCTAACCGCTACTCCGTTGGTTTCGCAATCCTCTTCCCTGTAGGTGATTTTTGATTTATGCTCGCCGAACGCAGTTCTACGCTTCGCAAAATCAAAAATTGATTAAGAGTTTGAAAGTAGGGCGTTGTGGGAAAGAGGTTTTAATTAGAGATATATAATTCTTTAAATTCTTCCACAACTCTTCACTGGAAGGCTCTGCCTTCCCTTCACTTTTCACTCTTCACTTTTCGAAGAGATTAAGTGGAATGTTATAGAAGCATATAATATAAACAAAAATAAAAAAAGGAGATATTATTATGGGATACAATTTTGGTGGATTTGGCGGTGGAAATATGCAACAACTCATGCGCCAAGCACAGAAAATGCAAGAAGAAATGAAAAGGACAAGAGAAGAGATTGACAGCACTGAATATACTTCGCAGGTCGGCGGTGGTATGGTGGAAATCACCATACTTGGCAATCGCACTGTTAAAAGTGTGAAGATTAAAAAGGAAGTTGTTGACCCAGACGATGTGGAAATGCTTGAGGACTTGATTGTTTCCGCTTGCAACGACTGCTTGCGAAAAATTCAAGATGACGAAAGGGCAAAATTGCCAAATATAGGTATGTAGAGATGTTTGACGAACCGATTGAAAGACTCATCGAGTATTTTAGACAACTTCCAGGCGTCGGCAAAAAGACCGCTCAACGCTATGCTTTCTATATCATTGAAAATTCAAAGGACAGGGCGGAAAACTTTGCAAAGGCCATACTGGAAGTTAAGGAAAAGGTAAAACTTTGTAAGGAGTGCGGAAATTACTCCACAACTGATGTTTGCCCTATCTGCCAAAAGCGAAACAAACAAATAATCTGCGTGGTGCAAGAGCCTAAGGACATAATCTCTATGGAAAAGGTCAAGAGTTACGAAGGTGTCTATCACGTGCTTTTTGGAACGATAAGTCCGCTTGAGAACCGTGGGCCTAATGATATTAAAATTAAGGAACTTCTTTCGCGTATTGAAAAGGACAATGTGAAAGAGGTTATCATGGCAACAAATCCAGATGTTGAGGGTGACGCCACTGCCATGTATATCTCAAAACTTTTAAAACCGTTGGGCGCCAAGGTGACAAGGCTTGCGCAGGGTATCGCTATGGGAAGCGACATCGAATTTACCGACGAAGTCACGCTTGAAAAGGCACTGGAGCAGAGAAAAGAAATATAGGCGAAAACTGCACTTTTGCTCGTTTTCGAAACTTACGGGGAACCCCGAAAATGCTTGCCATTTTTGGGGAAAAGGAGCAAACAAACGAATGGTAAGACTTTTGGCGTAAGACAAAAGACGAAATGAAGTGCAGTTTGCGACGTTGTATCGCTCTTACGCTTGTTTTCGCCTTTACGCGACCAAACGAAATCGCACTCACACCATAAACGGGAACCCTAAAAATGCTTGTCATTTTTTGGGAAAAGGAACAAACAAACGAATGGTAAGCGTTTTGATGTTTTGCATTGAAACGCGAAATGAAGTGCAGTTTGTGACGCTGTCGCGACTTAAAGAGGTTTTGATTATATCTCAAACAAACTACTGTCAACCTATCCATAACTTTTCGTTTTTCACTTTTCGTTCTTCGTTTTGTAGGCTAGTTCTCTTCTGAAGAGTTAGGGATGGAATTTATAGAAAAGTTGTTGAGAAAAATACAACTTTTTTGTTTTTATTTTAATATAAGATGTCTTTTTTAAAAGCAACCAATAAATTCAATCACCTTAATATTTCTTTCAAGCCACATTTTAAAAGGTTGTTGATTATATTACAAAATCCATACTCGAAATTTTTCCGCAACTCTTCACTGCGAGCCGATTGCTCGCCTTCACTTTTCACTTTTACTCAAATGCATGCATTTGCCTTATTTATTTGACTTTTTTTTGCGAGTTTGCTAATATTTTATATTGTTAGATGAATTCGCCACTAACAGTGGGTTTATGTGAAGAATTTGTTATAGTTAGGAGTTTTTATGGACTTAAGAAGTAGACTAACAGCAAAGATTTTGGATGCTGTTAAAAAGTTAGGTTTGCCGACGGAAAATCTTTCCGTTTCTTTTTCGTCGCTGCCAGAGTTATGCGACTTTCAAACGAATTACGCACTTGTCACTGCAAAAAAAGTGGGCAAAAATCCGCTTGCGCTTGCCGAAGAGATAGTAAACGAGTTAAATGACAAAAGTTTCACAGCGGTTAAGCCCGGTTTTATCAATATCAAAGTAGACAGCGAACTTTTGTCGCAATACGCAAACGATGTTTTAAGTGATAAAAATTTGGGCGTGGAGAAGGTGGAAAAACCGAGAAAACTTCTTATCGACTATGGCGGAGCAAATGTGGCAAAGGAACTCCATGTGGGGCATTTGCGCTCTCCAATCATCGGCGAGGCGCTTAAAAGGTTACATAGGTTTTTGGGCGACACAGTCTATGCCGACACGCACCTAGGCGACTGGGGTATGCAAATGGGGCTGACTATTTTGCAACTGAAAGAGGACGGCTATCTTGACGAATTTTTTAAATCGAGCGGCAATTATGAGAATATCTCACTTAAAAACATCACTTTAGACACCTTGAACGACGAATATCCAAAGGCGTCGAAGCGTAAGGATGTGGACGAGAATTTCAAAAAACTTGCCGACGACTACACGCTCTTCATACAGCAAAAACGAGAGCCATATTATACTGTCTATAAAAAGATTAGGGCGATGTCGGTGGAAGAGATAAAGAGAAATTATTCGCTTTTAAACACCTCTTTCGATTTTTGGTTTGGCGAAAGTGACGCAGAGGACTACATCGACAGCACCATTCAAATCTTTATCGACAAAAAGTTGACTAGAGTTAGTGACGGCGCGCTTGTTGTGGACATTGCGAAAGAAGGCGAGCATATCCCTATTCCAAAGAAGAGCGAAGATGAAGAACAGCGCTATAAAAACCCTATGCCACCTGCGATACTCAAAAAGTATAACGGCGGATACTTGTATATCTCAACTGAGATTGCCACCATCGCTATGCGCAACAAAATGGACAACTATGACGAGATAATCTACCTCACCGACAACCGACAGGGCAAGCACTTTGAGCAGGCGTTTAGGTGCGCCAAACTTGCTGGAATTTCGCCAGAGAACCAAAAACTCACGCACATTTCCTTTGGCACAATGAACGGAAAAGACGGTAAACCTTTCAAAACGCGCAGTGGCGAAACGATAAGGCTTAAGGATGTTGTTAAACTACTTGTCGACAAGGCAAGCGAGAAATTGAAGGCGAACGGAATTGAAAATGACCGCGAACTTGCGCGTAAAATTGGTGTGGGTGCGATGAAATTTGGCGATTTATCGAATATCATCTCTAAGGACTATGTGTTTGACATCGACAAATTCTTGTCATTCGATGGAAAGACTGGACCATATATTCAATACACCATTGCACGCATAAACTCAATTCTCGGCAAAGCAAAGGATGAGATTTCAAAAATCAAAGTGGAGAATGACGAAGAAAGAGAGATTGTGCTTGCTCTTCAAAAACTCAATTCTTCCTACAAGATTTCTTATGATGACTATTCGCTGAACCTTATCTGCTCTTCGACCTTTGACCTAGCGAAAGCCTTTTCGACCTACTACAACAATCACAAAATTTTAACCGAAAAGGATGCGGAAAAGAGAAAAAGTATGCTTGCTATTTGCCTTTTGGTTAAAAAGGCGCTTTCAAATGCGCTTGATGTGCTTGGGATTGATGTGGTGGAGAAGATGTAGGCGAAAACTACGCTTTTGCTCATTTTCAAGTAAACTTGAAAAGTATCGCTTTTACGCTTGTTTTCGCCTACCAGCGACCAAACGAAATCGCACTCACATTCATTCGTTGGCGATTTGTCGCTACTTAAATAGGTTTTGATTATATCTCAAACAAACTACAATCAAACCTATCCACAACTTTTCGTTCTTCACTTTTCATTCTTCGTTCCGTAGGCGTTCAGTGAAGAGTTGTGGATGATTTCTTATATTTATGTTTATTAGATTTTATGAAGCGAAAAAATATTTGAAAAATTTTTCGAAAAAGTATTTACAAATGCAAAAATTTATGCTATATTAATAACGACATGAAAATCATGGAGGTAATATTATGGAATTTAAATATAGTACAACGAATGGAATTGAAATAGCAAAAAGAATTTCACCAGATAATGTTAAAGAGAGAACAAAAACATTTAAAAGTAATACGAAAATCAATGTAGATGTTTTAGATAGATAATTTTTCTAAAAATATTTTTTCTAAAAATATTGCTTTTTTTGCAATATTTTTTTTATTTTGTTTTGAAAATATATTTTTTTGTGTTATTATATATATGAAGTATCATATTTTTAGGGGTTAAACATGAAGAAATATCAATACCTTTATCCAGCCATTTTTATTAAAGATGAAGAAGGGAAGTATCAGGTGATTTTTCCTGATCTTGATATTTACACAGAAGGGGATAATCTTTCTGAGGCTTATCTTTATGCACAAGGACTTTTAAATGCATATTTTTCTTATGCGGAAAAGTATGAAGTGGAATATAACAAACCAACAAAATTGGAAAAACTTTTACCTAAATGCAAGAAAAATGAACTTGTTATGTATGTTGAAACGATTGTGGAAGTGGATGACTAATCTAACTATGCAACTTTGTTTTTAAGCGAGGTTTAAATCTCGCTTTTTTTAATTTGTCTTATAAAGTATTTTAACAAAACAGCAAATTTTGTAAAATCGGTTACTAAACAATTTAACCGATTGCTACTTTTTTGTTAAGCAAATTTGTTGCAATTAATTTTTCTTTGCACTTGTGAAAAATTGGGCACGTAGTGAAAAAATGGGTATTGACAATGTGGGCGGGGTGTGGTAAAATTAGGGCATAGGAGTTAGAAATGAAGAAAGAGACAGCAAGTTTTCTTGATTGGAAATTGGATAGTTTTAAAAAGAATTGTGCTGTAACCTTAAGGCGCTATGGCGCTAAAATTACAGAAGCCATGAATTTTATAAAAAATATTGATGCATACCCTTTTGATGAAGACACAGGCGTAAAAAAAAGGTTGAAAAGTCACAACGGGCGTGAAGTTATTGTTACGCTAGTTGATTTTACGTGGGCGGTTATAGGCTGGACGCGTAATGAAAAAGAGAAAAAAGGTGTGCTTTGGTATACAACTAATGAGAAAGATGATATGGTTGAACTTCAAGGTGTGCTAGAAAAGCAAAGTTTGATAAGGCATCCAAGTAAAGTTTTGGGATTTGTTGGAAGCATTGTCGACGCACAGACAGGCGAGAAGATTTATGAAAACAATTGTTATATGACTTTTCCACTATATCAATATGGGAAGTCGTTTGGTAAGAAGAGAGCGGTTGAGATTGCGGAATATGAGATAGATAAATACACAGAGAATAAAAAAGAAATTATTTCGTCTGTCGAGGAGTTTGAATTTATAGTTAAAAAGTGTGTGCCAGAGTGGATAAAGCGTGGCGAGAATGTGATTGAAAAAGGCAAGTACAGCGAATGGGAAGATGTTGTGGCAAAACGCGCAGTCGATGCTTATGGCGCAGAGGGTATCGAACTTGCCGTTGAGGCGCTTGAGAGATATAGCCAAAGTGACAGCATTGCTAAAACAAAAAGGTTTATAGGTAGCAATATTGAAACGATGGAACCTGCAAGGAATATGGCGCTTGAATTGTTTTCGAAATTTAGAGATAGAGAGCGAGACGAAAAAGGCGAGTGAAATATTAATAAATTTCAAATTTAAAATATATGGAGGAAAATATGGGAAAGGTTTTTGATTTATTAAGCAAAAAGTTTATGATTTTAACATCTGATAGGTATGCAAATGATAAGGATAAAAAGAAAAAGGCGCAAGAAGTAACTGCACCACAAACTGAATTAGATAAGATTGAAACAGAGATAAAATATCCTTATTGTTGCGCCCAGAAGGATATTTATCCTGAAGTTCAAAGTGTGGTTGTGAACACACCAAAAGGAAGAAAGTCTGCATTTGTTATGAAACCGGTAACAATGTTTATTATAGGAAAAAAGAATAAGAAAGTTTTTTTTGAAGAGAAAAGATTTTTTGTCACGGCCTACACGCCGATGTTGAGATCTAAGGAACAAAGAGCAATAATTTATGATGATTTAGATTATAAGTCGCTGATTGAAGCGATTGAGCGTGCGATGCTTGATTATTTTGCTGATGAAATTATTAATAAATATGTTAAGTTGCAAACATATTTAAGGGATAAAACATTTGAAGATGTATATATACCTGAAACGCTCGAGTGCTTACAATGCTATAATGAAGAAGATTTACCTAGAACATATGCCAAATTGCCAAATAGCCTTAAAGTATATGCTGAAAGGAGTGCGGTTGATTTTGTTAAAAAGTATGTTGATGCCTTCGAACTTGAGTTGAAAGAAAAATCAAACTTTGGTGGCAATCCTGAGATTACAGATGAAGTTCCTTGCGTAATGAACAGCATTCATTTTTATGTGTTCGATTCTCGTGCCGACAAAAAGGCGGTCATGTCGGCTGTTGAAAATGTTATGGATAAAAATTCAAAAGTTGGCGACGGACGAGAGGCTGGAAATTAATAAAAACTTTTCAAATAATCTTTTCTAAAACACTTGACTTTGCTTTGATTTTTGTGATAATATAAGACTGACACTCTTTGAGGTGTTAGTTTTTTTGTTAGGAGATGATAATATGGCAGCACCAAAACGCAAGATAATCACATTAGAATGCACCGAGTGCAAAAATAGAAACTATTCAACTGAAAAGAATACTTCTGCTAATGCTGAGAGAATTGAAATAATGAAGTTTTGTCCATTTTGCAATAAAAGAACAAAGCATAAAGAAACTAAGTAGTCTTTGGAGGGGGTATGTCTAAAAAACACAAAATTGCCAAGAAAGAGGCACTAGCCCAAAAGAAACTTTACGAAGAAGAGGTTACTGACCTTGAAAACGAAAAGATAAAGGAAGTGGAAAGTGGCGTCGTCGAAGTTGTTGACGAAGGTGTTTCTATGTCTGAAAACGAAGGCGAAGTCGTTGTTGAGGACGAAAAAGTTGAAGAGACAAATGTAGATGTTAACGACGCAAAAAACGATAACACTGTCACTCCAGAGGCTTCAAAGGATGCTGAAAAGCCTAAAACTGAGAAAGGTAAAGACGGCAAGGCTGACAATTCTAAGGCTGACAGCAAGAATAAAAAGGATAAAGACAAGAAGAAAAAAGATAAGAAAAATAAAAAGGGCTTAATCAAGAAAACCAAAGAGACCGCCAGCGAACTAAAGAAGGTCACATGGCCAACCTTTGGCGAAGTTGTTAAAAAGACCGGCATTGTTATTGCCTTTGTTGTGATTTTTGGACTTTTAATATTTGGAATCGACACCCTTTTAGGATTTTTATCCAGATTGTTAGTTTTATAAGGAGATAATATGGAACACTCAAATGAACCAAAGTGGTATGTTCTTCACACCTTTTCAGGTTATGAAAATGTGGCAAAGGAAAATTTGGAGAATGTGATAAAAAAATTCAACCTTGAAAATCGAATTTTTGAGATTGTTATTCCTGAAGAAGATGTCATTGAAGAGAAAAACGGCAAAAAGAAACTTGTCACAAGAAAGACCATGCCTTGCTATATTTTCATCAAGATGATATACGGCGATGACCTTTGGCACAACATTGTCAACACTCGTGGAGTTACAGGTTTCACAGGTCCAAAGGGACGTCCACTCGCTCTTACCGACGACGAAGTTTTGAAGATGAGGCTGGAGAAAATCAAGGTGGAAACCGACATCGAGGTTGGCGACACTGTGGAGATTGTGGAAGGTCCACTTGATAAGATGGTTGGAAAAGTTATTGCGGTTAATCCAGACAACAATCTACTTACCGTTGCGGTTGAAATGTTCGGGCGTGAAAATAACGTTGAACTCGCCTTCGACCAAGTGCACAAGGTAAACTAAAACAAAAATCTCAATTTTTGTTTTAGTTTACAGTGAAGAGTGAAGAGTGAAAGAACGCTAGCGCGTTCAAGTGAAAAGTGTTTGGAGAATTTTATGAAAAAAGAAGATGATAAAACAGAAGAAAAAACACCAATTTTTGAAAATGTGACCATTGATGATTTAAACGAGAAAAAATCGGACGAGGGGAAAAACATATTGGGTTTGCCATCGCTTGATGAACCATATTTCGTTGAACCAGGCGAAGAGAAGGTTTATCTAAGCAGTAAAGGAAATAAAAGGCCAAAACTTCGAGGAATAGAAAAGTCGATGCTTCGTGGGAAAGAGGGATATTGGCTAGAAAAACGTAGCAAACATAAAAAAGGGCCTTCATTAGATCGTTAGACTTGTAAAACAAATAACTGACAACATTTTTCAGTTTGCGGTGAAGGGAAGGCGAGCCTTCCGGTGAAGAATGAAAGAACACTAGCGTGTTCAATCGTAGAACCGTGGAAGATTTTTAGGGGTAAAGTTATGGAAGAAAAAGAAGGAAATTCAAGACAAATTCCAACAATGGCGTTTAATGAAACAAAACGCTCAAAGCCGAAAGGTATAAGAAAATCATTGTCTACAGGGTTTGAAAGTTATTTGCACAACACTGGTGATGGCAAATCCTATATCAAAATTAAAAAAGATATAGAAAAAGATAGATAAAATAACTTTAATAATATACCACTTTTCATTCTAAAACAATTCCGCAACTCTTCATAGAACGCGACTAGCGTTCCTTCACTTTTCACTCTTTACTTATAATTGATATTTTTAGGTGCAAGCCTTTAAAATATTGTCCTTGACAAGACACTAAACTGTCATTATGATTTTGCTTAATCTCTTCCAAAGCAGAATTATAAACAGATAAGAGAAAATAGGTTGTGCAACTTTTAATGGAAACCACTTTGAATAGCAACTATTTGCTGATAAAGTGTGTGTCATCCATATTGATGTTAAACAACCTACACTCTCTAAATCAATTTTCGGTTTTGCGGAGCGTAGAACTATGTTCGGCGTAGCACAAAACGAAAATCACACACAGGGAAGAGGACTAGGAAGAGAAACCGACGGAGTAGCCGTTAGAAAAACTTGTTTTTCGTGTCGGCCTTAAGCGAAGTTGGTGTCTGTCCTAAATTTTTTGTGGGAGAACGATTGCCACGTTCAATTCACCACATAAGGAGGTTAAAAATGGCAGTAAAAAAGATTAAAGCAGTTGTTAAATTGCAACTCGAAGCCGGTAAAGCCACCCCGGGACCACCAGTGGGCTCCTCACTTGGACCTCATGGTATCAATATCGCAGGCTTTACAAAGGAATTCAATGAAAAAACGGCTTCTCAAGCAGGATACATCATTCCTGTTGTGATCACTATCTATGAAGATAGAAGTTTCACATTCGTTTTGAAAACTCCACCTGCAGCAGTGCTTATCAAGAAAGCAATTGCAGTTGAGAGCGGTTCCGGTAAACCAAACAAAAAAAAAGAAGGAAAAATCACTAAAGAGCAAATCAGAAAGATTGCTGAAACCAAAATGCCTGACCTTAACGCAGGTTCTATCGAAAGTGCTATGAGCATGATTGCTGGAACTGCAAGAAGCATGGGCGTTGAAGTTGTAGATTAAGGAGGAAGTCATGAAAAGAGGAAAGAGATATATTAAAAATCTAGAAGCCTATGACAAATCTAAATCTTACGACATAGGCGAGGCAGTTGATAATGTTTTGAACACCGCAAATGCAAAGTTTGACGAAACAATCGAAGTTCATGTTAAACTTGGCGTTGACGGACGACAAGCAGACCAACAAGTTCGTGGCGTTGTTGTGCTTCCAAACGGAACAGGTAAAAGCGTGAGAGTTTTGGTTATTGCTCGTGGCGATAAAGCAAACGAAGCAACAAGTGCAGGTGCTGACTATGTTGGCGCTGAAGAGATAGTGACAAAAATCACTGGCGGTTGGCTTGATTTTGACGTCTGCATCACAACTCCTGATATGATGGGCGTTGTGGGACGTATCGCAAGAATTTTAGGACCTAAGGGCTTGATGCCAAACCCAAAGAGCGGAACAGTCACAAACGATGTTGCAAAAGCAGTTAAAGATGTCAAAGCCGGCAAGGTTGAGTATAGACTCGACAAGACCAACAATGTGCATGTCATAATCGGCAAAAAGAGTTTCGGAAAAGAGAAACTTCTTGAGAATTTCAATACTGTTATGGACGCTATTGTAAGAGCGAAACCTGCAGCAGCAAAGGGACAATATATCAAAAATGTTACCCTTGCTTCATCTATGGGACCTGGGGTTAAAGTTTCTTATAACATGTAGTTCCTGGTTATAAAAGGCAGGGCGACCTGCCTTTTCTTAAATTTTTACATATTTTTTCGACATTAATAGTGTTTTTGTGCATGCATACAAAAATATTAGGTATGCAAAATAATTACGAATTTTTCTTACAACTTTCACATTTTATTTGACTTGCAAATGCTAATTATATTACAATAAATATGTTAGTTAGATAAATTACTAAATACGGGAGATTTTTATGAAAGTTAAAACATCTAAATACACTTTTAAAGCCTTTGCGTTAGTGCTAGCACTTGTATTTACAGTGCTGTTTATTCCTGTTGGAGAACTCGCTGCATGGGCAAGAATTGCAAAAGAATACACAGATTATTCCTATATGACCATAGGAACAGAGGACGAGCATGTCAGCACCACGGTTTACACTGGTGCAACTTACACCATCGCCAATGGTTATATCGGTGGAGATCCTAATTGGAGAATTGGAGATACAGGATTAGAAGGCGACACTCTTGGAACGGTTGGTGATGGCGATAGCCGACAAACAGTGAGACTAGTTCGTTCTGACATCACTGTAACCTATGGCTCATCAAGTGGAACAAGTGATATGAGTCCTTCAACTATCGCTGTCGACCTAAATGTAGGCGGAGAAGGTGGCTACGGCACATTCGTGGCAAGCAAGCAAGGCACTTACACAATCACATATTCCTATGAATACACAATAGGGGATGGAGATGACGCCAAAACCTATTATAACTACTATGATATGACAGTGACAAGTTCGCTCTCCGAAGTTAATATCGACCTTGAAGAAAATAACGCCGTTGGCTTCTTCCCATCAATCATCGATTTAAGCCAGTTCGACAGTGCGGTTTTTGATAATGACGGCAATGTCACAAGTATAGGCGATGTTGATTTCACTCTTCCACTTCCAACCATAACCGACGAAAATGGCAAAGAGATTGAAGATTTTGAGGTTATAATTGATAGCAGTGCGGTAAGAGCACCAGCCGATGAAAATGAAGAGACAAATCAACTCTTAGTCACAGTTGTGGGTGGCCCTGGTGCACGTTCGCTCAACGAAGATGGTTACATCAGCATGAATGCAGGAAAAGTGATGCTTGACGGCGCAGTGTTCACCGCAGCAAACTATGATAGTGAATATTCTGACTACACAATCAGATATTCCTTCTATCATAACGGACAATTTGTTACATCCTTTGAAAAGGAAAGCACAACAGTTTACAAATCATACTATGAAAACTACAGCCAAAGCAATCTTGAAATTGCAACTGATTCAACTTTAACAACATCCGCTCAACCAGGTGTGGAGCAAGAGTTGCCAGGCGTTATCGTTACAACAAATAGCCGTGTGACACCATCCGCAAGCGAGGTAGATGTTCGCTACAGCGTGCAAGTTCTTTACAAGACTACCGCAGGTGGAACATATCAACCATTAGACACCGAACTTTACAATGCTGAAGAAGAGGTTGTTGACACGGACGGCAACTTGATTGACCCAACTGTATTCACACCGCTTGAAGAAGGATACTACACCTTCATCTACACCGCTGAAGACATCTATGGAAACATAGTTTCAACAACAGCAGGTCAGTATGAGTGGAGAAACATTCGTGACACTCAAGCGCCAACAGCAATAGTTTACGACGCTTCCGTCAAGGGCACAGACAACGAGCCAACTCTTGAGGACGCTTCTTCTAAGCTTAAGACACACGCATATCCAAACGGTGTTATCATCTACGCAGTTGGTGTTGAAGATAATATTGCCACAATCGACACAGCGGAATTAAGAAGAGTTGTCTATGCAAACTCTGAAGAACTCTTCACGATTGAAGACTATGATGCATACAACCTTATTTTCAACTACAGGGCTTCAAACACTGAGGCAACTGACGCATATCTTAACTTTATTAACAACAACTATCTTGTAAGAAAAGACCTTATCGCAAAGGAACTTTATGGCACAGAAGGTAGCGATGTTGTTATGAGCGACCAAACATTACTTGATAGTTATTTGAAAGAAAACAATTACCTTATCGTTATCGATAATGGCAATGCAAGCGAGATATTTAGATATTTCGAAAGCGTGTTCACTGGAATTGAAGGAGCAAACATCACAGATGGAACAACTTTAACAGCATGGGCAAGCGAGCAAACTGAGGAAACACTTGCTGGTCTTGGTTTTGCTTATATTAACACAGACAGAACCTTTGGTGCATCTTCCAATAACGGTGGTTTCAACTATTCTTCATATGAAATTAGATACTGGGCAAGCGATGTTGCAAATAACTCTAACTACATTTCAAGAAGCATGACCTTGACCACTCAGACAGACAGCGAAGCACCAACGCTTTCCATCTCAACATCCTTCCAAGACACATATCTTCCAACAACCACAGTTACTTTCGCAAAACCTACCGTTTCTGACAACGATGACACATCTTCAAGAATGATTGTGAAAACACTATATCGTTTCTTAAATGGTTCAACAGTTGTTGATGTAACAAATAGCGATGATGAAGTTATTTCAAATGTTGACTTAGACGAAATCTTTGCAGATTTATCGGCACAATCTGATAACAGAGATGACACAACTGGCGTGCTTTACACACAACTTTATAGAAACTATCACTTTGATGATGAAACTGGCACAATCAGCGATGGCTATGTTGATTTGACAGATAATGACCTTAGCGAATACACAATTGATTTAGCAAAGTCAAATGGCGCAACTAAAGTTCAAATCTTTGCTTATGCTTATGACGATGCTGGCAATGTTGGCGTTATCGGCAGAGAATTCAACATCGCTGCTGCGATTGACGAAGAATTACCTACATTTAAAGAAGCAGACAGCGTGGAAATGCCAGAAGATATTGTCTACGAACAATATGCCGACATCGAACTTCCAACAATCACAATTTACGACGACCTTGTGACCTATATGAATTATAGAGTTAATATCAGTCATGTTGGAAATGATGGAACAAGGACAACAATTTCAAGTCCATTAAATTCTTCAAGCAACTTCAGTTTAAGTGGATACTCTTACACAGTATATGGCGGAACATTCACTGCTCCATTTGCTGGAGATTACTCCGTTGCAACTGAGATTAGAGATAGCGCAAACAACACAATCGTTGTATTCTCGCACTACACTGTTGACAACAGAATGATTGTTCAAGACCCAGTTGTTAAATCAACACTTGAAAGTCAAACGGTGGAACTCGACGATAACCCAGTTATCAGCATTCCAACTCCAACTGTTGACTACTCGATTGATAACTCTCTCGACTATGAAAGTTATTCTGCACATAACTATGAAACCGAACCTGATTATGTTGTTTTAGGCGTTGATGCTGATAACAATGTTACAAGCGAATATTATTCAGTTTCAAATAGTTTGCAAAATTCTTATATTCCAACAAGTGAAGATGTTGGCAAGGTTGTTGACATCTACTACAATGTGACCTTAAGAGTTTATGCTCCAAGCGAATTTACCTACAATCGTGGTTCTTATCAAGAAGTTATCACAGACAGCGAATTTGGTTCTGATTACTTCACTATAACTGATGGTGACGGCACAGTCAAAATTAAGACAGTTGACGAAAATACATTTAAAATCAAAAACACAACCGACAACAATGTCTATATTGTTGAGAAAGACGAAGAAAACACCATTTCTGCATATCTTTCAACTGATGAAAACAAACAAGATGCATCTGGCACGGTTAGAGGTTTGTTAGGATTTGACACATTAAGTGACTTATACACCAACCTTAGAGCGTTCAATTTGACAAGTGACATCTACTATATCACAGTTCAAGACACGCAAGGACCTGTTATTCGCAACTATAACTATGTAAATGCCATCTCCGCTGACCAATTAAGTGGCGAAGGTTACACCTTAAATATTCAAGGCATTGAGGCAACGGACGCAAGTGGAATTAACTTAGATAGGTCAT
>CALWGA010000038.1 GCA_944377825.1 uncultured Clostridia bacterium
AAATCTTTTCGCATATTCCATTTGTAGGATTTCCACTAATAGGCCCCGGTTTATTCCCATTAGTATTGTTGATATAAAAAGACATCTTTTAACCTCCTTAAAGTCCTTACACAATATTTATATGCGCGCGCTCTAAAAAGGTTACTTGAAATTGGTTTAATATTAAAAAGATATTTTTATAAATTTCATGAATGTATGTTTATAATAAATTGGTTATTATACTAATTTTTACATATTAATATTTATTGAAGTTACATCTCCAAATTAAATATTAACAACTAATTCGGCTAGTATAACACAATATATTGTGTAGTATGCATTGCATACCACCACACATCTACTCACAAACAAACGCTTTGAAGGCAAGGTAAGCGGAATATAAATCGGCTTTCGAGATGAGTTCGTAAGGTGCGTGCATGGAGATGACTGGCACGCCTACATCAAGTGTGTCAATGTTAAGGCTGGCAACATATTTTGCAATCGTTCCGCCACCGCCGCCATCAACTTTGCCAAGGTCTGCAGTCTGCCAAGTGATGTTGTTATCCGAAAAAATCTTTCTGACAATGCCAACTAGTTCAGCACTCGCGTCACTGCCCGAACTTTTTCCACGCGTTCCTGAAAATTTGCTGATAGCAACCCCATGAGAGATAATCGCCGAATTTCTAGGCTCAAATACATCCGAAAAATTAGGGTCATAACAACTTTCCACATCGGCGGAAAGACACTTGGAGTTTGCGCGCACAAGCCTTGTATTTGCCTTAAAATTTTTGCAAATTTCTTCAAGCAAATCTTCATAGACCTTGCACTTCATTCCTGTTGTGCCTTCACTTCCTATCTCTTCCTTGTCGACAAGGATTGCCATTGAGTTGTCGCTCGCCTCAAAAAGTGCTTTGACTGCTGGATATGCACACGAGCGATCATCATGACCGTAGCCTGCAATAAACGCCCTATCAAGCCCAACATCGCGCGCTTTCATTGCTGGCACGGCAGAAAGTTCCGCACTCAAAAAGTCCTCTTCCGTGATATTATATTTCTCATTCAAAATCTTTAAAACATTTTGCTTAATCTTCTCTTTAACATCCTTATCATCGCTTGACATTCCACCAAAAACAAGGTTGAGTTGCTCGCCAGAGATGATTTTATCTCCCGTCTTTGTCATCTGCGCTTGACCTAAGTGTGGAAGTAGGTCGTTAATATAGAAAACTGGCTCGTTCTCGCTTTCGCCAATGCTTACCTTCACGCTTGTGCCATCACGCCTAACAACCACGCCATGAAGAGAAAGTGGCACAGTTGTCCACTGATATTTCTTAATTCCGCCGTAATACTGCGTCTTTAAAAAGCAAAAGCCGTTGTCCTCATACATAGGATTAGATTTTAAATCGATGCGTGGGCTGTCAATATGCGCGCCTAAAATTCGAAGCCCATTTTCCAACTTTTCATTCACTCTAAAAAGCACCACACTCTTGCCACGGTTGACAAAATAGCGTTTCTCATGTGGCAAAATCTTGTCGCCAAACTTATACTCTTTAAAACCTTCCTTCTTTGCCATTTCAACAATAATCTCGCACGCTTCCCGCTCCGTTTTTGCGCTGTTTATAAAGTCCTTATATCCTTCCGCAAACTCGAAGCACTTTTTAATCTCTCCCTTGTTTGCTTCCTCATAAAAATTTTTCTTTTTATATGTTAAATCCATGCTTCCTCCTTTATATACTTATATATTTTATCACAAAATTATATAATTAACAAACAATTTAAAAACAGCAATAAAAAAAAGAGAAGATTTCTCTTCTCTTTAATATGATTTTGATTATAGAAGAATACACAAAACTCCGCCCTTGCCTTCGTTGATAATTCTACACAATGTTTTTCGCATCTTGCGTTGAGCATCCTGTGGCATCATAACAATTTTAGATGATATATTATCGCCGACTAAACTTGATAAACTCTTGCCAAGTAGATTAGTTTCCCAGATTTCGCCCGGATTGTTTTCAAATTGCTCGTTGAGATAATTTACTAAATCTTTACTTTGTGCCTCTGTTCCAACTAGTGGAGTAACTTCTGTTTCGACATCGACTTTAATGATATGCAAACTTGGAGCACTTGCCTTAATCTTAACGCCGTAACGGTTACCTTGCTTAACAACTTCTGGCTCTTGAAGAGTAAATTCACTCTGCTTTGGCACAACAATGCCATACCCATTCTCTTCCGCTTCATTAAGTGCATCTTTAAGCTTATCATATTCAAGTCTTGCAATGGCAAGGTCTTTGATATACGAAACAAGTTCAAAGTCGTCTCTAATTTCAAAGCCACATTCCTCACTTAACACGCGGTAGAAAAGATTTTCCTTTGGAATAACTGAAAAACGAATGACACCTTCACCCATTTCGACATTTGAGAAAGTTATTGGGTCAAATCGCTCGCTCTCGGTAAAAACTAGCGCGTCCTTTTTGGTGTCGCCAATCTTTTTAACTTCTTCGCCAAACTTTTTGATTTCGCCAACAATCTCTTTGATGATAGGGTTGGAAAATGGAAGAGCCGAAATCCACTTTGGCATGCTAACCTTGATGGATGTGACAGGAAATTCTTGAAGCATCTTTTCAAATATTCTCTCAACATCTCCATCTCTCATCTCTTGAACATTCATAGCAACCACCTGTGCGTCATACTTTTCTGCTAAGTTTTGACTGAGTCTTTTGCTGTCCGCGCTCTGTGGATTTTTGGTATTCAAAACAATCACAAAAGGCTTTCCACAATTTTTAACATCTCTCACAATATCCTCTTCCGCCTCAACATAGTTCTCTCTTGCTAGGTCTGTCACACTTCCGTCAGTTGTGACCACGATGCCGATTGTGGAATGTTCTTCAATCACCTTTTTTGTGCCGAACTCCGCCGCCTCTTCAAAAGGCATCTCCTTTTTTGACCATGGTGTTTTCACAAGGCGAGGTTTGTTGTCCTCATTAACCCCCATCGCGCCCGCAACGAGATAGCCGACGCAATCTATCATTCTGACCTTCAAATTTATCTTATCCGCAACCGCAATCTTAACCGCCTCATTAGGCACAAAACGAGGCTGAGTAGTCATGATAGTTTTGCCGTCAGCGCTTTGCGGAAGTTCATCAATCGTGCATTTTTTGCTGTTTTCGTTTTCGATATTAGGAATGACAAGTTTCTTCATAAATTCTGAGATGAAAGTTGACTTGCCCACCCTCACAGGCCCCACCACGCCGACATATATATCACCATTGGTGCGAGTTTTAATATCTTCATATATCTGATATTTTTCCATATAACCTCCATGCACATAATAAAAATATGCAAATTCTCAGGCTAATAGAACATAATTAAACACAAGGCTTATACAAAATTTGAGAAAAATATAAGAGCATAAAAAGTAAAGAGCTTGAAAATAAAAACTATCAAAAACTTATTACAAATTCTAAAAAAGATAGCAAATTTAATGCTATCTTAAATAGAAATAATTAGAAACTTATAAAGATTTTGGTTTTTCACTGCCGGCTTGTTTTAAACCTTTATGGTAAGCACTAAGCCTTGCATTAAGTTCTTCTTTATTTTTTGCTCCATAACAAACATCAAGTTCTTTTAATACATTATTTAAATCACTATCTGCACACAATCTATTCGCAAATGTAATCGAATTCCCTAAGTCACCTGCACCCCTATTATATTGACCACTAGGGTATGCTTCAGGACCATACATACTCCATGCTTGATATTCTTTGTTTTGATTGCTATCTCGTTGTGGAAAAACAGCAACAACATAACTACCAATCACCTCAACCCCATCTTTTTTATAACCAAAATCAAATCTAGGATTTATCATACACAAATATGCTTCTTCGTTAAATTCATTAAGAGAAAGTTCGTATAGAGCGGCTAAATCTAATTGAGCGGCTGTAATTCCTCTTTTATCTTCATGGGTTTTAAAATTATAAAATTTCATAACAACTCCTTTATCTTATTTGATTTGATTATAACATAATAAAATTAAAATTGCAATATCTTTCTTAAAATTTTCCCCTATTTCGTCAAGTTATAACTTAAATCGAGCAGAAATTCTAGGTCGTTTGAGTCAATCTCATCAAGGTTTATGGTCAACCAGTGGACTTTGTTCATATGATAGGCAACATAGACGCCTTTTTTCTTCAACATATCTCCTCTAATTAGCGGATCTGTTTTGATATCTAAGATGTCTAAATTTTTGACTGTGCCGTTATTTTTATACCCACTAATCTTATCACTTGACACTTTTAATATGGCAGCAAACCACTTTCGGTTATGTTTATGGCGAAAAATCATAGTCTCGAAATCCTTGAATGGATTGTCTGGTGTGACGCCGTAATTCTCTTTAACATACCTAATGAACTCTTCCTTTGTCATTTTCGCCTTTCCCTTATATAATGATTATAAACTCTTTATAAGATTATTAGCAAATTAGTTATCTTTGCTTTCATTTTCCGTTTTATTAGAATCTTCTTCAACCACAATCTCTTCGCCTTTATCCTCGCCCTGTTCCATAACAACGGCGGTCTTTTTCTTGCAAATTTTACTCATAAGGTCAACCTTATTCTCTTTGCCAGTGAAGAGCCTTGCGATATTCTTATGATGTAGTGAGAAAATTAAAACGACAATACACCAAATTATCACAAGTATCGGCACAAGATGTGGCACATTCCAAACAGAGAACAGTGTGGTTGAGGTTATTGCCATGGAAAGAATGTAGATAAAGGAAATGACCGAGCCGTATTTGATGACAAAAAGCATAAGTAAAAAGCAGACCACAAACGCAATCAAACTCATCCAATAGAAATGTGGATTGAAAGTGAAAAGCCCAAATGTGCAAGCCACGCCTTTCCCGCCACTAAATTTATAGTAAACTGGAAAGCAATGCCCAATGATTGCCGCAGCACCAGCGATGAAATAGGCTAAATCGCCATAGCCTGCAAAAAAATGCTCAGTGACAAAATATGAGATAAGCGCTGGCAGACCGCACTTTATGGCGTCCATCACAAGCGTCAAAATTGCCTCGCCAAACCCGCGTGTGCGAAGCATATTCATAGTGCCAGGGTTGTGACTTCCAACCTTCGTTATATCCTTTCTCGCAAACGCCCACGAAAATATGCGCGCAAAACTGATACTGCCGATTAAATACGAAACAATCGCAATTATAACAAACACCCAAGCGATACTCATTCTTCCTCCTTACCCTTAAAGACAAGTTTTATTGGCGTTCCTGCAAAATCCACCTTTTCTCTCAATCTATTCTCTAGATAGCGCTCATATGAAAAGTTGATAAGTTTTGGTTCCTTGCAAAAGAAAACGAACTTCGGCGGATTTGTCGACGCCTCGGTCGCATACAAAATCTTCGCCCTTTGCCCATTTTTTGATGGTGGCTCAAAATTTAGAATTGCGTCCTGCAAAATATCATTCAAAACGCCTGTCGTTATCCTTCGTGACGCATTCTCATAGACATAATCTACTTTCTCCATAATCTCCGACAACCCTTTGCCAGTCAGCGCTGAAACATAGATAGGCACAAAGTACGACATAAAGGAAAGTTTGTCTTTTAAAATTTCGCCATACTTATTCTTGTCC
The DNA here is from genome assembly GCA_944377825.1 of uncultured Clostridia bacterium. Lineage (GTDB taxonomy): Bacteria > Bacillota > Clostridia > Christensenellales > UBA1242 > Caccovivens. Next base: position 5,614 of record CALWGA010000038.1, read on the forward strand.
ATTGTCTTTAAGTCCCACTTATTGACAACGACCACGCTCGGTTTGCCTGCCTCATGCACATAGCCAGCGATTCGCACATCCTGTTCGGTGATTTCCTTCGACGCGTCAAACACGATTAAAACAACATCCGCCTCGTCAATCGCCAGCATACTTCGAAGCACCGAGTATCCTTCCACGCTCTCTTTCTCAACTGAACGCTGACGGCGTAGTCCTGCCGTGTCCACAAGGTAGTAGTCTTTTTTGTTGCATCTAAAAGGTATGGTCACCGCATCTCTTGTTGTGCCTTCGACTTCACTTACCACCACTCTTTTTTTGCCAAGAAGCCTGTTGATAAGAGATGATTTTCCCACATTCGGACGACCGACAAGCGCAAGTTTAATGCCGTTCAACTCTTCCTTTTGTATATCCTTTGGAAAATAGGAAGTCACCTTGTCAAGCACGTCGCCAATACCTCGCCCTTGCGTGCAAGAGATAGGCATAGGGTCGCCTAAGCCCAAAGAATAAAAATCATAAAGGTTAGATAAATCAAAATTATCAAGTTTGTTCGCCACAAGCACAACTGGGAGTTTCTTTTTCCTAAGCATACTTGCCACGCTCATATCAGCATTGGTCACGCCCACCTTTCCATCCACAAGAAAGATGATGACATCGGCGTTATCAAGCGCCATGTCCACCTGTTCTTTAATCTCAGACTGAAAAACGTCCTCACTTTTATCTTCCAGTCCGCCAGTGTCCACCAAAGTAAACTCCTGCCCACACCACTCAGCGTCAGCATAAATTCTGTCGCGCGTTACCCCCGCAACATCATCAACAATCGAAATTCTCTTTCCGCAAATCTTATTAAAAAGTGTGGATTTTCCAACATTGGCTCGCCCCACAATGGCGACGATAGGTTTACTCATATATATAAATATATCACAATAGACAAAATAAGTAAAATGTTTTCACAAAATAAAAATACTTAAAATTTTTTAAATAAATTTACGCCATTTAAATTAATTAAAAAATTTTAAATAAAATACCTAAATAACGAATATCTAGGCATTTTAAACTAAATATTAAAAACAAAATTTTCTAAAAGTCGAATGCAAATATCCTTACAAACTCGTTTAACAAAAGTCTCTTTCTTTATTGTTCCTTACCGCAATACTGGCAGAATTTAGAATCTTTATCAATCTCTTTTCCACAGTGCTTGCAAAACATCTTTTCTTCTTCTAAGCCATCTTTTACTGCGCCAGCAACCGTTTTTACAGCGCCCTTAGAAACATCGGCTTGCGTGTTGGCAATATCCTTTAAGTCCTCTTTTGCTTCTTCCAAAATATGTCTTTGAGTTTTAATCGCCATCTTGCTCATCTCAGGAGTGAAACCTATTATTAGACAAACCATGCCAAAAAAGAAGCAGAGCATATAAACTATTATCAAATCAAAATTCCAATCGCTTACAGCACCAACAACAATTCCAACAATGATTAAAATAACGCCAAGCGCCTTCAATACATGGTAAAAAATTGGTAATTTGCTTTTATTTTTCTTTTTCTCTTCCATTTTTTCTCCTTTTTATTTATTTTAAGTTTAGCAAATATTAACATTATTGTCAACCCAAATTCACTTTTTAGAGCATTTTTTATGGCAATTTTCACAATTATATGGGCATTTTTTTCTTTTTATAAATTTGTAGATAAAAACTAGAGAAATAAGGATAAAGATGATTGCAAGTAGCACAAGCACCGCACTCCAGCCGAAAATCTCTATGGCAAACGCGATGTTAAAGACAAGGAAACTCACAATATACGCCGTCACAAGTTCGATAAGCACGCCGATTATTGTCCACTTTTTGCCCACCTCTTGAATGAGCATGGAGACAGAGGCAATGCACGGCACATAAAGAAGAGAGAATACTAAAAATGACAAAACTGAGGCGTTTGAAGAAAAATATACCACGCTGGTTGGAAGTAGTAACGATTCTGAAATCAGTCTTGTCGCGCTTGAATCTATGCCGTTAAACATGGCAATAGAGGAAACAACCACTTCCTTTGCCACAAGCCCAGCGAGAAGTGCTGATACCACCGCCCAGTTATCAAAGCCCAGAGGCGCAAAGATAGGAGCGAGAAACTTGCCTATCGTTTGAAGCATACTCCCTGTTCCGTCAGGGCAATAACTGAACGAGAAACTAAACGATGATAGCAAAAAGACAATAACGTTCATGGAAATCATGATTGAGCCCACTTTCACTAGGAAATGTTTGGAGTTTTCAAGTAGCACCTTACCTGTTCGCTTCAAGGACATGTGCCTGTATGGCGGAAATTCCAAAATGAAGGTCTGGTTGTTGCTCTTTAAAACTGTCATATCGAGGAGTTTTGAAATAGTGATTGCCACAACAACTCCAAGTAGATAAAGCCCAATGATGACAAAGATGTTGTTCGCGCCGAAAAACGCACCGCCGACCACCGCGTAGATAGGAATTTTCGCCGAGCAACTCATATATGGGCAAACAAGCGCAGTTTTAATCTTGCTATTCTTATTGTCCATGTTGCGCGCGGTCATAATGGCGGTGGTCGAACAGCCAAAGCCCATAAGAAGAGTATAGACGCTCTTTCCAGACAAGCCAACCTTCCCCAAAATATCTTCAAAGATAAACGCCACACGACTTAGATATCCACTATCTTCAAGCACACTTAAAAAGAAGAATAAAAGCACCACTTGTGGCAAAAAGGAAAGCACCGTTGCCACTCCGCCAAATATGGCATCACTAAAAAGATGATAGATAAAACTGTCGCCCAAATGCTCCAAAAGAAAGTTGGAAATTGGCGTTGTGATAAGGCTCAATAATGATGAAAGAGCATCAGATAAAAGCGCACCTAGCGAGAAAAATGTTAAGTAAAAAATGACGGCAAGAATAATTAAAAAGCATGGGAAGGCAAGATATTTATTTAAAAGAATTTTGTCAAGTTTGCTTTTCCCATAAACAAAATCGTTTTTTAAACATGAAGAGTTTATAATCTCATCAATAAAATCATACCTTGCCTTCGCGATGATTTCCATCGAGTTATGCGGAAGACTAGAGAAGATTTTTTCAATCTCTTCTTCCTTATATTTATGGCGAAGAAAGAAACTTTTATCTCTCTCAAACGCCTTTACACAAAACAATTTTTTATTTTCAACATTCGAAAAATATGGCAAAATGCAAGAAAAATTCACTTTTTTTAAATAATTTAGCGAATTTTTATTATAAAAAGCCATATTTTTGTATTCTTCAAAATTTTTTTCGGCATTTAACTCAATCACTTTAACGCCCAAAAACTCTTCCAACTTTTCGCGGTTGACTTTGTATTTTTGCCTTTTGTCTATCTCGTTCAAAACGACACAGATATCTCTTCCACTTTCAATCAGGCATAGCGTCAAATATAGATTTCTTTGCAAGTTGTTTAAATCACAGATGTTGATTATCTTTGAATTGGAATTTTCAATAAGCTTGACCGAAACTTCCTCTTCAAAAGAAAGAGGCGAAAGAGAGTATATTCCAGGCGTGTCCACAAGCACGAACTTTTCGCCATTTAAAGTAAACTCCTTCTTCTTCTCTTCCACCGTGACGCCATGCCAGTTACCGACATGCTCATTCGCTTTGACAAGAGAGTTGTAAAAAGTGGTCTTTCCAGCGTTCGGATTTCCAACAAGTAATATCTCTTCCATCACGCCACCATAACACCATTAAGAAGAGTGCTTTTGATGCTTAAAACATACCCCCTAATTTCCACCAAAAAGACCTTTTTTAATGGCGATTTATTCAAAATGACGATATTTTGCCCAGAAAAAATGCCAAGTTCAAAAAAGCGCCTAACCACCTTCTCTTCGCCATTGATCTCCATTATTTTGTAACTTTTATTGACCTTCCCCTCTTTCAAACTATGCATATAAAATTTTATGGCAGAGCGTGTCCGTTTATGATTAAAAGATTTCTGGTGGCAAGTTTATAGAGCGAAGTCAAATAAGCATGTTTCATACATATTTTTTCTTCAACACAAAAAATATACTTTGATATTAACGATAATCATACTTTAAATTAATTAAAAATATTGTGTTTAAAAAGTTGCATTTACACTATATTTTGTGTTATCATATCCTTACAAAGGAGATTTATTATGAAATGTATATATTGTGGATGTGAAGATAGCAAGGTTCTCGACAGCCGTTCAACCGATGAATCAAACTCTATCCGTAGACGTAGAGAGTGCCTAAAATGTGGCAAAAGATTCACTACATACGAAACAGTGGAAACTGTGCCTATTTTGGTTGTTAAAAAAGACGGCTCTCGCCAACCTTTTAACATCGAAAAAATCAAGTGCGGAATGATTAAGGCTTGCGAAAAGCGTCCTGTCAGCATGGCTCAAATAGATGAGATGGCAGAAGACATTGAAAAGACCATTCAAAATTCACTTCGTCAAGAAGTTTCTAGCCAAGAGATAGGCGAAATGATCATGGCAAGACTTAAAAAAGTGGATGAAATCGCCTATGTCCGCTTCGCCTCAGTTTACCGCCAATTCAAAGATGTCACAAATTTTATCAAACTTATCACTGAGATGTAGGAGATTGTTATGGTTGAAAAATACAAAGTTATCACACTGTGTGGAAGCACAAAATTTAAAGACGATTTTATCGAACAGCAAAAACGCCTAACTCTTGAAGGCAATATTGTCATCTCTGTTGGGCTTTTTGGTCATGCTGGCGATAACGAAGTTTGGACAGAAGGCACGAAGGAAATGCTTGACGATATGCATAAACGAAAAATCGATATGGCAGATGAAATCTTTGTTATAAACAAAGGCGGATATATCGGCAGTAGCACCAAAAGCGAAATTGAATACGCCTTAAAGACTGGCAAAAAAGTGAATTATATGGAAAAAACTATAGAGCAAATTTCAAAAAATAAATAAAATTTAAAATAAAAAACAACGCTTTAACCATAAAGGTTAAGGCGTTTATTTATTCTTCCCCTTGCTTGTGCCCATAATGTAAGGCGTTGGATTGTTTGTGGCATAGAGTTCGACAAGTATCGCATCTTCGCCAACCTTGACGATTTGACTTAACGGAATGAAAAGCTCCATACCACTTTTAAAGACATTCCAAAAACTTTTTTCGCCCGGCACAACAATTCCCTGCACACACCCCGTCTGCAAATTGAAACAAACATCGACGATGTGCCCCAGCCTTCGCCCATCAACCACATTGACAACTTCCTTACACCTTAATTCCAAAAATGAAGTATCCATGTGGTAGTTTATGTCGCATTATGTCAAAAAATGATAGAAAACAAAATATATTTCAGTGCAACAATCAAAATTTACTCAAAAAATTTTTTTAAGGTTTTAAGCGCGGTCTTTTCAAGGCGGGAAACCTGTGCCTGACTTATACCCACTTCGCTTGAAACTTCCATTTGTGTTTTGCCAACATAGTAGCGCATGAGCAAGATTTCCTTCTCGCGCTCCGAAAGGTTCTTAATCGCATCGTTAAGCGTCATCGTTTCAACCAAATTTTCGTCATCTTTATCGCTAGCAATTTGGTCCATAATCCTAACAGTCTCATTGCCGTCACTATAAACCGGCTCACTGAGCGACACCGTGTCACTGATTGCATCAAGTGCAAAGTTGACTTCGCTTTCTGCGATGCCTAAAACCTCGGCAATCTCTTGCGTAGTCGGTTCGCGATTAAACTTTTTAATAATCTCTTCCTTAACCTTTAACGACTTATACGCCGTATCGCGAATGGAACGGCTGACGCGCACAGAGTTGTTATCACGAAGATACCTTCTAATCTCTCCGATTATCATAGGAACGGCATAGGTCGAGAATTTCACATTCAAACTTTCATCAAAATTGTCTATCGCCTTCAAGAGCCCAACACACCCCACTTGAAACATATCATCAGCCTTCTCCGAATGTGCCGAAAAACGCTGAACAACCGATAGCACCAATCGCAAGTTTGCAATCACAAATTTATCTCTGGCAAACTCATCTCCTGCCTTAACCTGTCTCATTAACTCTGAAATTTCTGCATTTTTTAGTTTTGGTAGCGTTGAAGTGTTTACGCCAGAAATAACAACCCTATTAGCCATAGCGCCTCCATAGTTAAAGATATCTTTAACTAATAAGGCGATAATTATGCAAAAAGAAAAATAAACAACAAAACAAGACAAATTTCTTTATATTTTGTTGTTTATTTATAAAATCAAATCAATTTTTACGCTATTTTAATAAAAACTCGCATTTTTTAATTTTTTTTAATTTTTTAACGCTTTTTTAACTATTTTTAAAACAAATTATTTTTTATCATTGTTTTAAGCTCTTCCAAATTCGTTCGATTTTTAACAGAAAAAGGTATTTCATTCTCACGAATTTCAAAAGGTTTTTTAACTAGGTCAATCTTATTTAACACCACAATACGCTTTTTGGTAGCGCCGATATCATCTAAAATTTCATTGGTTATGTCGATATTTCTTTTATAGTTAGGGTCTGAAATATCCACCACATGAAGAATTAAATCTGCATCCTTTATCTCTTCCAAAGTGGAAGCAAAACTCTCCACAAGTTCATGCGGAAGTTTGCTGATGAAACCGACTGTGTCCGTTAAAATGCAATACTTGTTTTCACCCAAAAACATACGCCTCGAGGTAGTTTCCAGCGTGGCGAAGAGTTTATCTTGAACATAGATGTTGTCTCGTGTCAACAGATTAAAAAGTGAACTTTTGCCAGCGTTGGTGTAACCGCCTATCACCACATTTTTTATACCTGCCTTAATTCTAGCATTGCGATTGACAGCACGCGCATTTTTAATCTTTTCAATTTCCTTTTTAAGTGTTAAAATCTCCGCCTCTAATTTTCGCCTGTCTAGTTCCAGTTTTGTTTCGCCAGGTCCACGCATACCAGCACCTGCTCCACCAAAGCGTCCTTGAGAGCCTTGCATGGAGGCAAGCCGTGTGAGAAGATAACGGTTCTGCGCAAGTTTAACTTCAATCTTGCCCTCGTTAGACTTTGCGTTGCAAGCAAAGATGTCGATGATAAGAAGAATCCTGTCAAGCACTTTAACACCTAACTCATCGCTCAAATTTTTGAGTTGACTGCCTGTAAGTTTGAAGTCGACAACCAAAACGTCAATCTCATTTTCCTTCACAAAATTTTTTATCTCTTCAAGTTTACCCGTGCCGATTATCGTGCGACGATTTAGCGCCTTGATGTCTTGATAAAAAATCTTTTCGACTTCCAAATTTGCGGACACACACAATCTTTCAATTTCGGCAAATTGAAAATCTTTGTCCGTATCTCTTTCAATAGGACAAAACACCACCGCCTTTTCAGTTTCCTCACGAGTTAAGTCATGCATCTTTTTCATATCTATATTTTAACATAAAAAACTTATATTTGCAATTATATAACAAAAATATAAATTTTATCTTTAAAGCAAAAATATAGAAAAATTAAAAAAATTTTAGATTTTTTCACAAATTTTTCGATTTTTTATTAATTTTTTTGTTGTTTTTTCGATTTTTTATCTATTTTAAATAAGAAATTAAAGAATTTTAAATCAAATATTTTAAAATAAAAAATAGTGAAAAGATGCAACCCCTATGGTTAAAATCTTCACTATCTTTTTGCTAAATCTAAAGTCACAAACCTTAAACAAATCTTTTATTCTTATTATTTTTTACTAAGCATTTCTTTCATCTACGGAACTAGCGAGAATTGAGCCGTCGGCTGTGGAGATGACAACTGTGAAACTTTCGCCTTCATAATTTAGGCAGGTAAAGCACCAGTAGAGTTCGCTGAAATCGTTATCTCGTCCGCTCATAACTCTAAGATAGCACTCCGCATTAAAGTGGTTATAACTCTTTTGCGCCTCAAGTTCGTCGCTTAAATTTTCGCAGGCAATTTGAAGGGCGTTCTCATAATTTATGGCAAAGTTTTGCTTTGTAAGTGTCACCGTCTGCCCATCATAGACAATCGAAAAGTCCTCGCCGATTGATACGTCGTCAACAATGTCCACCATATAGGAATTATTAAAAGAGTTGTATTCCGCTTCAACATCCGCAGAGTCCTCGCCAGATTGAACCACCAAGGTTATCGCACGCAAAATGTTTTCCTCTTTAAACTTGATAACTAAGAGCGAATAATCGACAAGTTCGGTCGCCTGCCCATTCAACAGATAGTCCTCTTCGCGCTCACCGACAGAAAGTGTGACAAACATATCATCGTTCTCGCCAAAATAATATTCTTTTGTGGTTTCAGCCATGTTTTCTAAAACATATCCATCCAGCGTTTTACCACACGCCGTCACGCCAAACACCACCAAAAGTAGCGACAATGAAACAAAAATTTTTTTGAACATACTTTTCTCCTTTACATTTTTAATTTTATAATAATTTATGTTTGTAAAAAAGAAGAAATATGTTAAAATATATATTGTAATGTCGTATTTTGGAGGAAGTATGAAAGGATTAAAATATTATATCAAAGACAGCATCAAAAATCACTATGCGATTGGCGCCTACAACTTTGTCAATATGGAGATGTTGAAAGGAATTTGCGAAGGAGCAAAAGAGACCAAGTCCCCGACCATTGTCGCCGTAAGCGAGGGCGCGTTTAAATATATGGATGAGAATTTTTTGCTCGGACTATACAATAGCGCCTTAAAAAGTTATGCAAACATTCCGCTATTTTTGCACCTAGACCACGGCAAAAGTTTTGAAATGTGCAAAAAAGCGGTCGACCTTAAATTTAAATCGGTTATGATTGACGGAAGTAGTTTGCCTTTTGAAGAAAATGTTTTAGTCACAAAAAAGGTGGTGGACTACGCCCACGCTCACGGCGTGTTGGTGGAAGCCGAACTTGGCGTTTTGAAAGGTGTGGAAGATAATGTCAGCGCCAGCGTCAATATCTACACCGACCCACTCAAAGCAAAGGAATTTGTGGAGCGAACAGGCTGTGACACACTCGCCGTTGCCATCGGCACAAGTCATGGTGCGTATAAATTTAGTGGCGAGGCAAAACTCAGATTTGATATTCTAGCGGAAATAGAGAAAAATCTGCCAAACTTTCCACTCGTGCTTCATGGTGCATCTTCCGTTCCACAAAAATATGTGGAAAAAATAAACATGTATGGCGGAGATGTCAAAGGTGCGAAGGGCGTGGATGAAGAACTTTTAGCAAAGGCGTGCCGAGAGCACAATGTCTACAAAATCAACTCCGACACCGACCTACGCATGGCATACATCTCAACCATTCGCGAGCATCTTAAAGAAAACCCAACTAACATCGATTTAAGAAAGTTTAACACCCTTGCCATCGAAGAGATTAAAAATTTGGTCGCAGAAAAAAATCGAAGTTTTAATAACGTAAACAGAATTTGATTTTGCTAAATTTTATTACTTTCTTTTTAAACTACAGAATAATTTTCTCTTTCAATATTTTTAACTTTGGAGTTTTAAATGAATACATTTAACAATGATGTCAGTCACGACGGACATAGAGAAAGACTGACAAATTTAATAGATAAATCGGGCATAGAAAACGTCAGCAGTATTCAAGCGGTGGAATATTTTTTGACGTATATTTTTCCGCGTGGCGACGTCAATCCGCTCGCTCATCGCCTTTTAGACAAATATGAGACATTTGCCAATATCATCAATGCCAGCCCTAACGATTTAAAATCGGTTAAAGGTATCAACGAACGTAGCGCAAAAAAGATAACACATTTTGCTCAACTTTTCGACCTTTACGCCACCTCCAGCATGGGCAAAAATATCAGCATAGACGACAGAGAGGAATTTTTGGATATGACCGAGCAACTGTTGCGCTTTAAAACAACCGAAGATTTGGTTCTCTTTGCCTTCAATTCAAAATATATGCTGACGCACAAGCGAAAATATAACAACAAAAGCATCGACGAGGTCACAGTTTCAACCTACGAAATCTACGACTTTCTCGCCTCTTCAAAACCAGCATATATGGTCGTCGCTCACAACCACCCTGGCGGTTCAGCCATGCCGTCACAGAACGACCAAAGCGCCACCGATTTTATCGAGAATATGGTCGGCAACTTTAATTGTAAACTCATCGACAGTTTCATCGTTGGCGTCGACGGCATACTCAGCCTAAAGCAACTCGCGTTTGTCCGCACCTTCCACAACATCGGCGGAATCGTTAACTACCTAGCTGACATAAATAACGACGAACATAAGAAAAATGAAGAGTGAAATCAAAAATCTTTGATTTTTGAGTGAAGGAACGCTCATTGCGTTCAGTGAAAAGTGAAGGAAAACCTGCGGTTTTCAGTGAAGAGTTAGGGATATTTTAGAGTGATAATATTTACATAAACAAAACTTGTTTGTAAAGTATGACATAAATCTATATAATTATTGCTCAATAAATATATTGATTTAATTTTTTCAAAATCTACCTCAGTTCTTCACTGAACGCCATATGCGTTCCTTCATTTTTCGTTCTTCACTCAAACGCTTGCGTTTATTTTTCCACAACTCTTCACTCTTCGTTCTTCACTCTTCACTAAAAATAGCCAAGCAACCGCTTGGCTATTTTTCTGGTGATCCTAAGGGGAATCGAACCCCTGATTCAGCCGTGAGAGGGCTGCGTCTTAACCGCTTGACCATAGGACCAATTTAAGTATAGCATATGAAACAAGAAAAAAGCAAGGGTTTTTAACATTTTCTTTTGTATTTTGAATAAATTTTTCTAATTTTTATGATTTTTTGTCACTGAAAAAATATATTTAAAACAACAGCAAAATAAAAAGATAACCAGCACATTTTTATGTGCCACAAAAATATGCATAGATAAGAGAAATCCTTGATAAAACACATAGTATTTAAGCATAGGCAAATCCATTGTTTCTAGCGGATATGTAGCCATACAAGTCTACTGCACGCATAGTAAACCGATTTTATTGTTGTTTAAGAAAAAAGAACTTGAATTAAATCAAGTCCTTTCACATGGAGCTTACGACGAGATTCGAACTCGTGACCTCAGCCTTACCAAGAATGAGCCCTATGAATAAAGTGTGTGAGCCCTATATCATAAAAACATAGATAAATAAAGAAAATTAAAACAATAAACAAAATATTTGCTGTATTTTACTTTTCAAAATTGACAGCAGTTGACAGCAATTATAATAATTTTCAATAACTTAAGCGGTTTAAAACTGTTTAAGTTGGTTTAAACATTTCTAATTTGTATCACAAGTCAATGCAATTTAAAGAATTAAGAAATCTTTGAAGAATTTCAACTAATATATAGCTTTTTGTATTAATATGTGTTATAATGATTATGATGAACAACATTTCAAACAAAAACACTTCAAAAAATGATATTTTAAACATCACTTCTAGATTAATAGTTAGTGATGATTTTGTGCGTGATGTAAAAAAATATAAGAATAAAATATTTTCGTTTTTATCTTTTGTTCAGAAGAATTTATATTTAAAAGGTTTGAGTTTTTTAGTATCAAAGAAAAATGAGAAAAAGCTTTCTAATACTGCTACGACTGTTTTTGAATTTAGATCTCTAATAAAAGGACATCGACTTTTATTTAAATACGGATGGCAGTACAATAATATTAATATTAATGATAACGATATAGTTTTATGTAGATATGTTAATGACCACGATAGAATATCAGAAGAGGCAAATTCTATATGTGATAATTTTTCTTTAAATCAAGAATGGACGGACAAATTGAATATCTCTGATTTTGAAATCCAAGAGCTACAAAATTCTGAAACTTTAGAAAGTAATAAACTATATTATTACACAGATAATGTTAATTATTTAATGCCTATATTAAATAGAGAACAAGAAAAAATTCTAAAAGACAAAGAACAATATGTCTTCGTTAACGGAATAGCGGGCTCTGGAAAAACAAATTTATGTATACAAAAAATGGTCATGGACAGTTGTTGTGGAAATAAAGTCTTATATTCTACTTTTTCAGAAAGTTTACTTAATTCTACTCAAGAAACTATCCACTATAATTATATCGACCAACTAAGACTAATAAAAAATGAATTGGATTTATATGGATTAAATGAGTCTTTGATTTTAAAAATAAATAATCTCAATCTTAATTTTAGTTTGACTGGAAATTATTTAGAAAGTATTGATGCATTTCAAAACAAGTTAAAAACAATTAAGTATAAGATGCTATGTGATATTTATAATGAAAAATATAACCTCAAGAAAGAATTAGTTACTTTCAAAATTTTTAGCAGATTGTTTGAATCCAACCAAATGTTGACATTTGATTTAAAAAACAAATTCAAAGACACACAAATATCGTTAGAAATACTATTTAAAGAAATTGAAGGTGTTGTTTTAGGTTTAAATTCAACAAATCCAATTATCTCATTTGAAGATTACAAAACAGAAAGAAAATCTATATTTGATGAAAAGTCTCTTGTATTGATTTATGACATAGCGAAAGAATATTTGGAGTTTATATCTAAATCAGATAAGTTTGCAGACAAAAATTTAATTGCCGTATCTTTAATTAAAGATAACTCACTGAAAGAATATTATGATGTTATTGTCCTTGATGAAGTTCAAGACTTTACCCAAAAAGAATTGCTCGCTTTTAAACATATGTCTAAAAAAGTTTTTGCTGTTGGAGACCCTCTTCAAATGATAAATCCTAGTTATTTTTCATTTAATAGGTTAAAACAGCTTTATGGGGAAAATCATAAAGAATATATTCTAGATTTGAATTACAGAAACACAAAACAATTAAACCACGCCATAAATGATTTGATTGAAATAAACAGAGATAAATTAGGCAACCATTCAAACATATTAAAAAATATTAAAACTGCTGATATACAAGAAAGTACATATCTTTTCTTTACTAATCAAAAAAGCATTTTAGACGGTCTCAATGCTTCAGAGTTTAACGATTACAGCATTGTTGTTGCAACAGACAAAGAAAAGGATATAAAATGTAAAAAAGAAGTTTTGACAATTTCTGAGGTTAAAGGTATGGAAAGAGGTACTATCATTTTATATAATATTTTATCTCAGCATTTATCAGAATGGCTAAAATTGGAAAACAGTCAAATTAATAAAAAATTGGCAGATGAGAACTCTTTGCTTAGATATTATTTTAATATTTTCTACGTTGGAATCACTAGAGCACAAAGACATTTGTTAATAGTTGAAGAATCGGAAATAAATATATTTAGAGATTTTTTCAAAAACAACTTTACATACCTTAATAAAGATACTCCAATTGATAGTCTGCAGTTAAAATTAGATTTAAAAACCCTATCCTTGTCTGAAAGAATTCATAGAATTAACGAATCTCTTAAGAACAAACTTTTTGATAATGCTTTACACTATATTTCTTGGATAAAAGATGAAAAAGAAAAGCAAAAACAAATGATAAGATATGAAATTTATAAAGACTTTTATAAGGAAAATAGTTGTGAACAATCAATCAATAAATGTTTGGAGTTTGATTTTATAGATGATGCGATTGAAATTTCAAAACAATCAAAAAATTATGATGTTGCAAATTTATTAAATAAAATATTTGTATTGCATGATTTTGATATGCAATTATGTTATGAAGTTCTTTCTAAAACCCATTCAATAAACTTAAAAAGTATAATACAAAACACTTTAGAGACAACACGTAAGAATTTAATTGAGAAAAATAAATTATTACAAGAAGTTTTAAAGGAGATTTAAAATGGAAGATTTAAAAATATTATCCGCAGAAATAGAAGCAGAACGCAAGTTGCTTGAAGAAATTGTAGATAGCATTTCATCTTTTGTTGAAATCTATCAAAGTATTAAAACAAAAATCAATGAATTAAAAGGAACAAATGATTTCAATTTTAAAGAAGCAGTTGATAATATCAATCACTCGCTAACTAAAACTCAAGAGGCATTAAGTGAATATGATGAAAAACTTGAAAAAAGTAAAAATGCTTCAACAAATATAGACAATCAATTGGATAACTTGCAGACGAACTTAAAAGAAACTAATGATATTATTGTTAATTTAAATAGCAAGTTGCAAGATTTTTTAAAAACTCAAACAAATGCCCTATCTTCAATTGCTAAGTTAGATGATTATATGTCTAATATTAAAAAAATTGATTTTAGCGGTTTAGATAAGAAACTATCTACATATTCTGAACGAATAGAGAGCTTGAATAAAGTTATAGATGAAGATGTTAAAGGAAGAATTGAAGAGAATAGCAAACAAATTTCAAAAATAGAGACAAATATAAATAAACTTATGGAAAAACTATCCGAGAGTGACATATCTACACTATTAAGAGAAATTCAGACAACAAATGCTCTTATAACAGAAACTCAAAAAGAAAAATTTGCATTAAACCAAGAACTTGATGTTGAACTTAATTCTTGGGCTGACAGAAATGGTGTAAAAAGGAAAAGAAAGTAGAATGATAAAAAGTATTGCAAATGATAATGTAGAACAATTTGAAAAAGATTTTGGCTCTTATATTCAAGAAGGCAATGTGTTTTTTGGTGCCTATTCTTTATTGTCAGTTCTTTACATTTTTAATGCAAAAAAAATATTGAAAGAATATCAAAGCATTTTGATTGAAAATTACAATAAAGAAGAAATACCTTTTGATGATGAAATACGTTTTGATGAAGAAAAACTTATTGGAGAAAAATTTTCAAATATAGCAAGAGTTAATTATAGAGAATATAAAAATGCAAAAAATATTTCGCCAGTTGAGGTTTTAGTTTTACAAGGTAAACTTAATAAAGCAATTAAATTATGTAAATCTATAAATCTAGACAAAGAACAAAACAAACGTCTAAAAAATTTGCTAAAAGAATGCAATAATATAGAAGATTTTAATTTTAACAACTTTGCACTAGAACGAAATTATCACAAAATTTCTTTAATTCAATTGTTTTGTATAATCTTGTCTTTTATATTTATTAGTTCTAGTCTTATCTTTATTTTAGCAACAACTAAAGTTTATAACATTTATGTGAATGGACAATTAATTTCATCATATCGAACATTCAGAGAAATCGATTTTTCAATTGTTGAAAGAGATGTAAACAACTATAAATATGAACATTATGATTCAAGTTATTACGTTATTACAGGTCCATATAAAGATGCGGATTATCAAACATTATATAAACCAGAAGATAAAGGTGTTAGAAATTATTATTATCGTATTTTAATGCAAGCAAGTGATGCTATTACATGTAATGTGTATATATATAATCAAAATAATTTGCAATGTTATTATACCGAAATTACATATGATATAAATCAATTTGAAAACGAATTGATTGAAAAGTTTGAAGTAAATCAACTAAAATATAATCCAACAAAAGATTGTTGGGAATTAAAAACGGCTTTGAGTGGGCCTTTTAAAGACTCGAATTATTCACAGAAATATGTTAAAGGATATAGATACGCATATTTTAAAATTGTAAATGAATGGTAGAAGGGAGTTAATATAGAATTGGAACGATTAAAAAAATCTGCAAAATATCTATTTTTGATTTGTATAGTGCTGACGATTATTGCTACTATACTATTAATCATTTATATTATTTTTCAAAATAAAATGGTTATTGGGTTTTATATTTATGCAGGTATCACTATACTTTGTGATATTATCTACATAATTGTTTTTTTACGAATGAAATATTTGATAAAGAATCCACAAAGTTCAAAGTCAATTATTTATATTGATGAACAAAAAGATTATAAAAAAGGTTTTTGGGATGAACACAAATTAGATAAAAAATATTTGTTGTATTATGCCCAAAATGGTTCATATATTGAGGATATATTTTCTAGGATTAAAAAAGGAATTATAATCTCTATCTTGTCATGCATTATTATTGTTTGGGTTGTATTATGCAATACTGTTTTAGGTAATGTTGCAAACAGAATTCTTCCATTAAGTTTAATAATTTTTTTTGGTTGTATTATTGCAATTATAGTAGTTGCAAGAATGCAAGAAATTGTAACTATTAGTTTTATTAAACCAGAAGATATTTACAATTGTATAAAAGAATCAAGATTCCCTAAAGATTATAATCCAAATGAATACAAATTTGTTAAGTTTTGTATGAATTTTATATCGATAGAAGAAAGTTCAATTATGAAAAATTTACAAGAAAAATATAATAAAAATGAAGTTCATTTATCTTCACAACCTTTAAATAAACTAGACGTAAATAATCAAACGGAAAATAAAATAGAAGAATCATTGTCAAATAGCGTATTTGGAACCCAAGAAAAACAAACTAATCCTTCTGATAATGAATTTCAAAATGTTAGTAATCGAAGTTGTGGTTATAGATCCATAGAAGAATTGAAAGCGGGTTTAAAAAATGTTTTCAATAAGCTAAGCGGTGATTTTAGTGGTGCTAAAAGTGCTATTTTAAAAGAAGTTGAAAATGGAGATGCTAATGCGGTGCTTAATTTAGGTAATATTTACCTCAATGGTTTGGGAGTTGAATTAGACAAAAATAAGGCATATTACTATTACAGAATTGCTGCTTATATGGGTTTTGCTTCAGCAATAGGTTATGTTGGTAATTATTATTTGGACGAACAAGAGGATTTATATAAATCCTTAGTATGGCATTCAATTGCTGCTAAAAAGAAAAATGCTTATGCGGCTGTTAGAGCATGGCAAACGTTACGTAAATTGTCATTAATAGAAAATAATATGTATTACGCTTATTTGGCTGATATTCTTGCTGAAAAGGCGATGGAATTTGGTTATCCTTTAAAACAAAGAGTTCCTAATTATCAACCTATGAACTTTCCATATACAAAAGAAGAAAAAAATATTTTTATTAAAAAGTTTAATGATACTTTACAACTTGTAAAACAAGAAAGTAAAAAAGAAAAAGAACAGATATTTAAAGATATTGAAATCCCTGAGATTATAAAAAACAAAATAAAATCAATAGATATATTTGAACAGAATAGTAGTAAGATAATAACTGTGGAAGAACCAATATTGGGAACGCCATTAAAAAAAGCTGTCAAATATTTGTGTGAAGATAGCGAAGTGTGTGTTGGAGATTTAATGTATTTTCATTATTTAGATTATATTCCTGAACCTGTGAAGATAATAAACGTATTAGATATTACATTATCTAAAACTGAAAAAGAAAAACTTTATTCTGCTAATTATATTACTTGGTTATCTTCAAATGATAATTCTTTAAACACAACAGGATTAGATGCCTATAATGCGTTAGGAAATTTGATAAATTATTATAAAACTCAATTCAATGAAAAAGTTTACGAAGAGTTTGATGAAAAATTGCAAAATATTAAATTACCTCCTATAAATTTTGAAAAGTTAAAAAATGATAGTAATGATATTTATAAGTTGACAGAACAGCAAGAAGTAGAACAAAATGTAATTATTCAAGAAATATGCGTTCCATTAAAAAGAGCTGGTTATTTGGATAGTGCAAATAAAGTTTACAAATACATTTACAAAACCTACGGGTTTAGCCAGGTATTAATGAATAGCTGGGGAAAAATTTTTGTATGTAATAAACAATTTGACATGGCTTATAGATTATTTGAATTAGGTGATAATCAATATAAATATAGAATAAAAATTGGAGATTTAAAACCTGATCCAATAACTACTATTTTGTTTGGTGGCATTATGACTAGTCAATGTTACGAGAATATGATAAAATCTGAAAGAGCCATGAAAAATTCTCAATATGCACTTCAACTAGTAGAAGATATGGGTGGAAATCCTAATAATAATCCCACTATCAAACTTGATTAAAACAATAGTAAAGAGAGATTCAAAATGTTAAGATTAAAAAGCTATTAGGAGAATCCTAATAGGTTTTTTAACTTGAAAACCATAAAAACGGACTTCAATATATTAGAAGCTAAAAACATTACTAAAACACCAACACTTCTGTTTTGTATGTGATATAATAATCAAAAAGGAGTTTAGATATGAAATTACAAGGAACACCTGAAGAGATTGAAGACGCAAAAGTTTGGTGGACAGAACAAAAAAAGAGAATTGATAAAGAATATAAGGAAGCAAAAAAGAAAGACTCAAAAGCAAAAAAAGATAAGACTTTTATTAGCCCTGAAAGCAAAGAAAGAAATGCTCGCAGACACGAAGTAAATTTTTCTCGCATTCAAGGAGATAGAAGCGAAAAATATCTAGATAATTATTTAGAAAGAAAAAGTACTGTTAAAGATGATAAACAAAAAGAGATCGACGATGCCTTTATTTCAAAAGTTATGTGTAGAACAATTTATCGCTTTGAAGGTAAAGACAGAAAGATTTTACTTTCGTATATGCAACAAGTTTCTAATAAAGAGATTGCTGAAAAACTTGGAATTTCTGCAAGTGCTGTTAGTCAAAGATTAAAAGTTTTAATTGAAGATTATAGAGTTATGCTTTGCAACGACAAAGACTTTAGAAAAACTAAAATTGCAAGAACATTCCATTGGGAAGCGAAAACTGAATTTAGAAAATATATTGATGAAGTTAGAAAAACTGGTCAATTTAAAGTAAGTTTGAATGATGTGCAAGACTTAATAAAAGAGATTAAGAAAGCAATTTCACGCACAATAAAGACTGGTGCAAATAAAAACATTAAAGAGCAATTAAGCAAGCAAATTGACTACTCTAATCTTGATGATGATTGGATTAAAAATACAAACAAAGCATTTGCAGAATACGGAATTGAAGCTCACTTTGAAAAACTTAAAACCTTTAAAGGAAATGTTATGCAAGTGCTAAAAATGGTTGATGATTTTATTGAAAAACTGAAAGAAAAGGCTTTAAAATAAA
>CALWGA010000039.1 GCA_944377825.1 uncultured Clostridia bacterium
TTTAATAGGAATAAACATTTTTTCTTTCGGAACAAATTTTAAGATTAAGAAAATGGATAATCCCATTATTAAGGCTATAACCACCATGAATAAAATATGTTCTAAACAAAAAAGCTCCAATTCAAATCTCCTTATAACAAATTAATATTTTTGATTTTATAAAGATTTAAGTTTAATAAAACTAAATCATATATACTTTTTTATTAATCTTCTTTTTTTTCAAGTCGTTTTAGGTCAATTCTCCCCTTTTCGTCAATCTTTATAACTTCAACTTCAACGGCATCACCAACTTTAACAACATCTTCAACTTTATTAACTCGTTTTGAGGAGAGTTTTGAAATGTGTATCATGCCCTCTTTGCCCATACCCAAGTCAACAAAAGCACCAAAAGTGGTAATTCTTGCAACTTTACCGTCATAGACATCACCTACTTCAATATCTTCCACAATGGAAAGGATGATTTTCTTTGCCTTTTCATTCATCTCTTCGTCAACGGAGGCAATAAACACAGTGCCGTCATCCTCGATGTCAATCTTCACGCCAGTTTCTGCGATAATCTTGTTGATTGTCTTTCCGCCAGAACCGATGACATCTTTAATCTTTTCAGGGTCGATTTCAAAGGTGATTATCTTTGGTGCATATTTTGAAATACTCTTTCTAGGTTCGCTGATGCAGGCAAGGAGTTTGTCCATGATATACATTCTGCCGATTCTTGCGCGTGTGAGCGCTTCAAGCAAAATTGGTCTATCGATGCCATGAATTTTGATATCCATTTGAATGGCAGTCACGCCCTTGCTTGTTCCTGTGACCTTAAAGTCCATATCGCCCAAAAAGTCCTCTAAGCCTTGGATGTCAGATAGCACTGCCACCTTTATGGAGTTCTCGTCTTTGATAAGTCCCATGGCAATTCCGGCTACAGGTGCCGAAATTGGCACCCCGCCGTCCATAAGAGCAAGCGTTGAACCGCACACGCTTGCCATTGAAGAGGAGCCGTTTGAAGAGAGCACTTCGCTGACAATTCGAAGCGCGTATGGGAAGACATCTTCCTTAGGTATCACTGGCTCAAGCGCGCGCTCAGCAAGTGCGCCATGACCTATCTCACGCCTACCTGTCCCCTTAATCATCTTTGCTTCGCCAGTGGCGTATGGTGGCATATTGTAGTGATGAACATAGCGGTTCACTTCTTCGTCGTCTAAGCCGTCAAGCTGTTGAACATCACTGACCGTGCCGAGAGTTAAAGCGGAAAGCACCTGTGTTTCGCCACGAGTGAACACCGCACTGCCATGCACTCTTGGAAGCACACCAACTTTGCACCAAATAGGACGAATTTGCTCCAAAGTTCTGCCGTCTGGACGAATGCCCTTATCCAAAATTTTAGCACGCACCTTTTCTTTGGTCATCTTGTAAAGCACATCGCCAATCTCACGCTCTTTCTCAGGATATGTTTCAGCAAAGTGCTCAAGCACCTTCGCCTTAACATCATCCTGTCTCTTTTGGCGCTCGTGTCTGTCGAAAGTGTCAAGTGCTTCGTCTAAAAGTTTATCAGCATATTTGCGAACATCTCTATCAATCTCCTCTGGAACAACATAGTAAGAGATTTTTTCATTGACAGGCTTGCCTATCTCTGCCTTTACCTTCTTAATAAATCTAACAATCTTCTTTATCTCTTCATGTGCAAACATAATAGCGTCTAAGCTTGTCTCCTCTGGCACTTCGTTTGCACCAGCCTCCACCATAAGAACAGCCTCTTCTGTTCCAGAAACGGTAAGGTGCAAGTCGCTCTTTTCGCGTTCTTCTTGATTTGGATTTATGATGAATTTGCCATCCACAAGCCCAATAAGCACTGAACCAGTTGGTCCTTGGAAAGGAATATCACTTATAGATAATGCAAATGACGAGCCGAGCATGGCAAGTGGCTCTGGGCTGACATCAGGGTCGATGGAAAGCGCGGTTGCCACCACCACAACATCGTTGAAAAAGCCCTTTGGAAAGAGTGGACGAAGTGGTCGGTCGATGAGGCGCGAAACAAGAATCGCCTTGTCGGAAGGGCGACCTTCTCTCTTTTTGAAACCGCCTGGAATTTTTCCCACTGAATACATCTTCTCTTGATATTCCACTGAAAGTGGGAAGAAATCAATGCCCGGCTTTGGCTCTTCGCTCATTGTCACATTGACCATGATAACGGTGTCGCCAGAGCGCACAAGGCACGAGCCGTTCGACTGCATACAAAGAGCGCCTGTTTCGAACACCATCTCTTTGCCTGCGATGTCTAGTTTAAACTTTTTTGATAATTCTGTTTGCATAATAAACTCCTTTAAAATAACAAAAAGGGGAGCAAAAAAGCAATGCCTCCCCTTTCTTTAATTACTTAATCTCTCTGATATTCAACTCTTTAATAAGTTGTCTGTAAGCCTCGATATCTCTATCTCTTAAATATTGCAAAAAGCCCTTTCTTTTACCAACCATTTGTAATAGACCGCGTCTTGAGTGGTTGTCTTTTGGGTTCTTTTTAAGGTGTTCTGTCAAATGATTGATTCTGTTAGTGAGAAGTGCCACTTGCACTTGAACGGAACCGGTGTCATTTTCAGATTGCTTAAATTTTGCAATGATTTCGCTTTTATTTTCCATTATAAACCTCCATTTATTTTACTATCTGCAGAAACAAAGTTAAAGGTCGAAGGACTCCAAAAACTTTGCATTGCATCAATCGACAGCACGATTATAACATAACCAAAAGAAAAAGTAAAGGCTTTTGAGCAAATTTTAACAAATTTTGGTTTTATTTAACTTTAAATAACGCAAAATGATTTAAAAAGTTGATATTTAATGATTATTAAAATAAAGCATATAAAACATATTTTGTCGTTTTCCAAACCTTTAATATAGTTTCTCCACTTTACTTAATTTTATTGCCTTTTACTCTTTAAACACTCCACTATATAATCTTCCCAAAGGGCTTCACGCGCTCGGCGGAGAGTTCGATGTCGAACACATATTTCTCGCCGTCCTTACGATATCGCACCACCGCACCGCCCGCAAGCACCAAATAGTTTTCGGCGACCTTTGTCACTTCGCTCTCAATTAAACTCCCTATCTTTGAGATATTTTCAAACTTATCATTCACCAAAATTTCATCAAGTCTATAAATTGACATATCTCCTCCTTATAAATCAAATTCTTTTATCTTAAAAATAAGCCATGCATAAAAAATTATTTTTAATCAGTATAATCTAGTTATTTTTAATTAGGAAAAATTTTGTGCATTTATAACTTTTAAACATGCTTTTTGATATTCCGCTTAAAAAAGCCCAAAATTCCGCGATATTTATAGGTGCAATCAAAAATTTTCTTACTGCCGTTGTGGATGTTTTCGGCAAGAAGCGTGAACGCACGCGCACTTTCGCAGTCGGTGAGTATTCGCCCATCCGACGACATCCTTCCAACATCATCGTCCTCTGGAATCACTCCCACAAGCGGTATGCCCATCGCCTTCACAATGCTTTCAAGGCTCAACATCTCGCCGTTTAGGAGTAGGTCGCCACGCATTCGGTTGATGACTAAGTATTTGCTCTCGATTTGGTATTTTGAAAGAATGGAAAGCACCTTGTCGGCATCGCGCAGACTTGATATGTGCGGAGTGACCACCACAATCGCCTCGTTTGCCGGATACACCGCCCTGTGAAAGCCCGCTTCCACACCCGCTGGGCAGTCGAGAAGGATGTAGTCGAAGGAATGGTCGATGATGTCGGTGATATTTTTGATATGCTCGCCGGTTATCTTGCTCGATGCGTAAGAATGAGAAGATGGCAGAAGATAGAGCGATGGATAGTTATAGTCCTGCACAAGCGCCTGCCGAACCCTACACTTTCCGCTGACAACATCGGTTATGTCGAAAATTACCTGCTTTTCCATGCCCATAACAACATCAAGGTTGTTAAGCCCGATGTCGACATCTAACATCGCCACACGAAAGCCAAGGCGCGAAAGATACACGCCCAAATTCGCACACACTGTTGTCTTTCCAACACCGCCCTTGCCACTTGTTATCACAATCTTTCTTGCCAAATTCACCACCTCTTCAACGATTATAAATCTTTAGAGTGCTCAAAAAAAAGATAATCAAGCGATTATCTTCTCACATTTTGTCTTATTTTGGCAAAAACATTGGGACAGACACCAACTACGCTTAACGCGGACACGGAAAATTATAATTTTCCTAACCGCTACTCCGTTGGTTTCTCTTCCCAGTCCTCTTCCGCGTAGGTGATTTTTGATTTATGCTTGCCGGGCTAAGCCCTTCCCCTCGCAAAATCAAAAATTGATTAAGAGTATTAAAGTGTAGCATTGTGAAAAAAAGTGGTTTTGATTATATCTCAAACAAACGAATATCTAACCCATCCACAACTCTTCACTGGAAGTCGCAAGACTTCCCTTCACTTTTCACTCTTCACTTAAAACGCATTGCGTTTGTTCACTCTTCACTTTATTTATCATCCTTACCTTCGCTGTCGGCTGTGGTGCGCTCTTTTTGATTTACGACATTAGGTTCGCCTACACCAGCAAGTTCAACTTCTAACTTCTCTAACTCCGTTTTGTTAGGAAGTAAAGAATTTAATTTTTGGTCTATGCGCTTTCTAACCCCACATAGATATCCAGCCATTTTTTCTGCTTTTTCTGTATCTTCTTTTTCTACTCGTTTAATATTTTGCAATTTTCTTTTGAAGTATAAATCTGTCACTTTTTTCACCGTTTTTAATTCGTTTATCGTGAAACTGCAATTGCAATCTAAAAATAGTTGCGGACTATAAAGAAGCAAATCTTTAAAATCGCTAAATCCATGTTTTCTTAAATAACTTTCAGGATTATTCATAATCACATAATTCAAATCTGCAACTGGTAAACCTTGAGCATCACGCTCTTTAAAAACAATACGGATTGATGCATCATCAATATCTATCTCTCTAATCTTTGGCGAAACCCTAATTTCTCTCACCTTTGTGGAAGAAACAGCACTTGTAAAAACACATTTTGTTTCCTTAACATCTAATTCTTCTAAATATGAGTCACTAAAAGCATTCTGATGCAATGTAGCACAATTTATATCAGCCTTTTGAATGGTTGAGTTCGCAAATGTAAACTTATCAATAATACCTCTTGGATTATTGTAATATATATAATCTAAATTTGGAAAATTATTTTTTTCAAAAACTTTACTATGTAGACTATCGTAACAATTTGATACAAAACCAATCTTGCTTAAATCAAGCATATTTATCTCTTTTGATTTGCCAGAGTCGATTAGTTCAGCAATATCTTTCATGCTATCAACCACACACTTTATCGCTCCATTTAATAATTTAACAATTTTCATATTTATTCTCCTTTCACTAGTCAAATTATACCATATATAAAATTTTTGTCAAGACCTTATTTGAAAAAATTTACGAAGATAGAAAGTGGCGGTTATTATAAAAGTGAAGAGAAAAGCAAACGCAAGCGTTTGAGTGAAGAGTGAAAAGTGAAGATGAACCATTCTGGTTCACAGTGAAGAACTAGGGTAGTTTTTGAAAAAGATAAATCAGCATATTTATTTAATAATATTTATATAAACTTACATTATTCTTCGCAAACAAGTTTTGTTCATTTATATATTATCACTCTAAAACCATCCACAACTCTTCACTGGAAGTTGCAAGACTTCCCTTCACTTGAAACGCTTTGCGTTTCACATAGCGTTACATTCAAATCGGACTTCACAATTTTCGCCTTCACAATGTCGCCAACTTTAAAGTCGCCCTTTATCTTGCATTTGATGTAGTTTTTGCTATATCCATAAAACACTCCGTTCTTCTCTTCTTCAAGCAGAATTGTGGCCGTGTCGTTTTTTTCGATAAATTTAAGTTTGTCGCGTTTTTTAATCTCTTCAAGCACCTTTTCTCGTTTTGTTTTCACGCTTTTTGGTAGGTCCTTATAGAGTTTCGATGCCACCGTGCCTGTGCGGTTGGAGTATGGAAAGATATGTAGGTCGGAAAACTCAATTTCTTCGATAAACTTCACAGTTTCGCGGAAATTTTCTTCCGTTTCAGTTGGGAAGCCGACAATCACATCGGTGGTGATGCCAGCAAGCGGAAAATAGCGCCTGATAAGTTCCACGGTGCGCTTAAAATCGGCGGTGGTGTATTTTCGGTTCATCTTTTTAAGCACTTCGTCGCAACCGCTTTGAAGAGATAGGTGGAAATGTGGACAAAAGTTTTTGAGTTTACTTAATCTCTTCACAAAATCTTCGCTCACCAAGTTGTCTTCCATCGATGAAAGTCGAAGTCGAAAGTTATATTTATCCAGCCTTTCGAGTAAGTCGATAAGCGTGTTACCATCCGCTGAATATGATGAGACATCAATGCCAACAAGCACAATCTCTTTAACATCCTTTGGCAGTTTTTCCACCTCGCCTATCACACTCTCCATGCTTCGTGACCGACTTCGCCCACGAAGGTATGGAATGATGCAGTAGGTGCAAAAGTTGTCGCACCCATCTTGAATTTTTATAAAGGCGCGCGTCAAAGTTTGCGCGCTGAACATATCATCTTCATATTTTAATGGCAAGTCATATATATCTTCGCCGTTTTCTGAAAGGTGGTCGATTATCTTAAGTTTGTTTGCCACTCCCTGAATAAAAGTGACGCCCTTATCTCCAAACTGCATCGGTCTATTTTGACTTGCACAGCCAAGCACATAGATTTTGGCGTTTTCATTGAACTTTCGACAACGCTCAATCATCTGGCGTGACTTTCGCTCCGCTTCGTTTGTGACCGCGCAGGTGTTGATGATATACGCATCCGCGTTTTCCAGCGTGTCGACCGCTTCGTATCCAAGTTCGCGCAGTTTAAAAATGAGAGCATCGCTCTCATACTTATTAACCTTACAACCCAATGTCAAAACCGAAATTTTCATCATTTATCCTTTACAACAACATTCTAAAATCTACCACAACTCTTCACAATTTCGCTAAACGAAGAACGAAAAGTGAAGAGTGAGGAACGGTGGAAAATTTTTTATAACTAATATTTCATTCTATAATCAAAACCACATTTTCTCACAACGCCCATACTTACGAACTCCAAATCAATTTTTAATTTTCGTATAGGCGGGCTTTGCCCAACTTAGAAAATTAAAAATCACCTACAGGGAAGAGGACAAACCTACGGAGCGAAGAACGAAAAGTTGTGGATAGGTTTGATAGTAGTTTATTTAAGATACAATCAAATCCTCTTTAAGTCGCGACAAATCGCCAACGAATGAAATGAGTGCGATTTCGTTTGGTCGCGAAAAGGCGAAAACAAGCGTAAAGGCGATACAACGTCACAAACTGCACTTCATTTCGTCTTTTGTCTTACGCCAAAAGTCTTACCATTCGTTTGTTTGTTCCTTTTCCCCAAAAATGTAAACATTTTCGGAGTGCCCCATAGGTTTCGAAAACGAGCAAAAGTGTAGTTTTCGCCTAATTGTCACTTAGTATCGACACCAAACTCATCATGGCAACCGAAGCGGTTTCACAGCGAAGTATTCTTTTGCCGAGCGATATGGAAACGGCACCCGCCTCAATAAATTTTTCCTTCTCTTTCTGCGAGAAGCCACCTTCACTGCCTACGATTATGGCGATATTTTTATATTTTGAAAGTTTATTCAACTTTTCGCCAACATCCGTTCTTTCGTTGGCAAAAAGCACAATGTCAAAGTCTTTAAACCTGTCAATGACGCCCTTAACATCAGTGGCATCTGCTATCTTTGGAATTATCGTTATTTCGCACTGCTTGCAGGCGTTGAGCGCAATTTCGTGTAACCTTTCCGCCTTGTTCTCGGTGACTTTTGCAATGCAGTATTCGCTCATGAACGGCACGATTTCGCTCATACCAATCTCGGTTGCCTTCTGCACAATAATCTCAAACTTAGGCTTTTTTGCCACCGCCTGAAAAAGCACGATGTTTTTGGTTGGATTTTTCAAACACTCATTCTCGCCATTGATTTGACAAACAGCAACCCCCTTGTCAATAGAAAGAATTTCGCAGACGTATTCAAACTTTGTGTTTAGACTGACGATGACCTCGTCGCCAACTTTAAGACGTAAAACATTTTTAAGATGATTAAACTCGTCGCCTTTAATCAAAATGTTGTTTCCGTCTTTTTCTCCAAAAAATCTTCTCATACTTACCTCTCGCTTTTATTTTACACTAAATCGAAAATTTGTCAAAGTGATTTAGAAAAAATATTGCCATTTTTTCAAATATCCTCTTTTATGATACCAAGAATTTGTTTAAAATTATCGTCCTTATTTTTCTTTTTCCTATACAACTCGCTTATGACATAAAAGGAAACAAAATAAAGGGCAAAAACAAGGATGTATAGAACAAGAAAAACAGGATAGGACACACCTAATATTTCCATGATATCATTTCCGGGCATGAAATACATAGGGTCGTTTTCAATCTTTAAAACATAAATTTCAAAGAGCGCATAGGTTAAAACACAGGCAAAAACCACCAGTTCCTTATACATCGTTTTAAATTCAAACTTGGTAAATTTAAGCGTAATCATCAAAACTGAACAAATTAGAATTAAACAGTGCGTCACAATCGAGTATAGATTTTCAAACAAAATGTATTGATTGTTGAACCCCACTCCAGGATATGCAAAAAATGCTAAGGCACAGATAAGCCCAGTTATGCTGATAAAATTGTATAAAAATCTCTTGTTAGCACACACTGCAACTATTATCATAAAGCACGAAATTGCACACCAAGGTCTCGGCAAAAGAATATGTAAAACGCTAACAAATGTAAAGTCTGTCGCTTTGGAAAAATTGATAATTCGCCTTGTCACCTCAAACAAAATAATGATGGCAACCAAACACCACATAACCGCCCTTCTTGTTTTGACGCTTTTAGAACGAAAAAGAAATGTGAAAGAAACTATGATAACTATGCACGCAAGTAGTGTTAAGATGTGCATAACTCTCCATTGCCCATGGATGGATGGGTTTGGATAACTGCTTGTCAACCATTCTAGAAATGTCATTCTTTTCTCCTTGGTGTTATTATATATAGATAATAGCAAAAATGAACAATATAATCAATATTTATCGTAATAAATTTTAAAAATTACCAAAAATGTGTATTTAGAAAAAATTTTATAAACAACAAAATTTTATAACTTTATTATAAATAATCCATTTTTTCTTGCAATACTTTACTTCGCACCATATAGATTTTCAACTTTGTTAAGAGTTTGTTCGCAAATTTAAACCAATCCATAACTAAAAACATAGGTTTTTCTTCACTCAAATGTTTATTTCCACAACTCTTCACTGAAAGAGACGAGCGTTACTTCTCTCTTCACTCTTACTTTTAATATCAAACTCTCTTAAAAGTTTTAAATACTCGTCAAAATAGTCGGCGCGTATCGGCATAGGTCTTTCGCCAATAAAATAGATTAAAAGACAGGGCGAAATGTTATGGTAACTCTCTAAAAATTCATAGCAAGTCGCTCGCCCTTCTTTTATCAATCTTTTGACCTTTGCGTGATAATTAAAATACATAGAAAAAGTATGTGTCAGATTAACAAAAATATGTTTTATGTCATATGTAAAAACGAAAGGAGAAATTATGAGAAACGCATACACCCTTATGGAAAACAATGTGAACATTTTGGCACAAAACACAAGGCTTGACATCATCGGCGAACTTGACGCCATCATTCAGTATGAGGCACACATCGCAAGTAGCACTGACCCTACATACAGAAATACCCTACAAGATATTGTAAATGAAGAGAAAGTCCATGTCGGTCAACTATTTGGACTTTTGTTTATGCTCGACCCTTCAAGCAAGGAAGGATTCGAAAAAGGCTTGAACGAATTTTCAAAGCAAAACACAATGAGTTATAAAAATTAAATTTAAAAAATTAAAACCTAATATTTTATAATTTTTAATTAAAAAAGAGCATTTTTATCAAAAAACACTCTTTTTTTCGCTTTTTTGCAATTTTTGTCTAAAAATTTGATATTTTTTAAACGCAAGGCGTTTGAGTGAAGAGTTTTGGAAAATTTAATAATAGAAAAATATATAAATAAATTAAATTCATATAATTATAATAAATTTTTAAAATAATCATAAATTTGATTAAAATCGCCAGTGTTATAATATAGATATTTTATTCCAACTTCCTTCGCAGTTTCAATGTCGTCATGATAGTTATCGCCAACCATAAGCATCTCGTCTTTCGAAATTTTTTCACGCTTCAAAATCTTTTCATACAAATACGCCTTTGAAATCGGCTCATGGTTTAGGTCAACCGAATAGCACTTTTTGAAAATTTTTTTATCAATCCCATATTTTTTAAGATAGTGGTTGATGTAGTTTGGAGCCGACATGGAAATTAAATATAAATAATATTTTTTTGAAAGTCTTTTTAAAAATTCGGCAGAAATTATCTTCGGCGTACTGGAATGCTCATAGAGTGTATG
The DNA here is from genome assembly GCA_944377825.1 of uncultured Clostridia bacterium. GTDB lineage: Bacteria > Bacillota > Clostridia > Christensenellales > UBA1242 > Caccovivens. The sequence goes on from CALWGA010000039.1 coordinate 10,520, forward strand.
CTTTAAAATTCGATTATATCTTCTATAGTTTTCGCCCTTTTCTTTTAGTTTAAGGTAGACGCTTTCGTTGTGATATTTGCCGTCTGGCGTTCGTGCTTCGTCAAGAATTTTGTTCACCCTATCTTTATCCTTTATCATCTTTGACAAGACCATCGTCATATACTCGCGATAGTTTTCGTCGACCACGCCATTATAGAGAGTGTTGTCAAAATCAAAGGCAACCACTTTAATCATCATTTGCTCCTAAATATTTTTTTGATTATTTTATAAGAAAGTTGAAAATTATTTTGCTAAGATACTAAATTTTTACTCAATTCCCTTTAAAATCTTAATCGCCTTAAGTCTATCCTTGCTGTTATAGACAAATGAGCCTGAAACTAAGATGTCGACACCTAAGTCGCGGAGTTTTTGCGCGTTCTTATCGTTCACTCCGCCGTCAAACTCAATCTTAAAGTTAAGGTTGTTGTCAGTTTTGAATCGATTTATCTCTGCAACTTTATCATACATCTCTTCTTCCGTCTCCTGACCAGAGGTGCCTGGCTCAACACCCATAATAAGCACAACGTCCGCGTTATAGGCAAACGCTCTAATTTCCTTAAAAGGAGTGGCTGGTTTAAGACTGATACCTGCAAGCACACTGCATTTTTTGATGTATTTCAAAACTTCGGCAAGTTGATTTTTATCCTTAAACGCCTCGTAATGCAAGGTTACAATGTTTGCCCCTGCGTTTATATATTTTGAAACATCGTTCGCTGGCTCGTTGACCATCAAGTGGCAGTCAAGCATAATGGCGCTGGTGCTGTTGATGGTTTTAATCACATTATAGTCGTAGGTATTTTTTCCGACAAAATTTTCATTCATGATATCGCAATGCAAAAAGTCCGCATGTCCTTGCATCTCTTTTGCATAGTCAACGATATTTTGAAAATTATCAATCGGGTCAGTTGAAACTGCCACATCCACAATCTTTTTCATACTCACTCCATATTATTTATTTTTTAATCAAAATTTCAATTTTTTACGCATTTTTTCGCTTTTTTATTAAAAAATAGGCTATTTTTAATGTTTTTTTTGAAATTTATTTTTTACTTTTTGTTTTCACTACTATAATAACATATCAAAATAAAAAATCAAAATCTTTTCACCTGTTTTATGTTTTCTCTCAGCATTTTATAATTTTCATATCGAATTTTGCTAACTTTGCCGTCTTTGACCGCCTTCGCAACACCACAATCTAATGCACTCAAATGTTGACAACTTTTATATTTGCACATATGTGCATACTTTATGAAATCTGGATAATAGTCCTTAAGTTCGCTTTCATTTATAATCAAAAGTTCTTCGGAAAGTTTTGAAAAGCCCGCGGTGTCGGCAAGGTAGTTATTTTTGCCAAAGTCGTAAAGTTCCACAAGCCTAGTTGTCTGTTTTCCGCGCATGACCTTTTTGCTGAAATCTCCTATCGTTGCTATCTCTTTGCCTAAAAGAGCGTTGATAATCGACGATTTTCCAACCGCACTTTGACCTGCAAGCGCCGTTATACCCTTTATATATTTTTTGAGTTTCATAACACTTTCATCAAGTGTGGAAATACTGACAATGTCCACAACACCACTATAAATCTTTTTGACATCGCTGACAAAACTTTCACTTAAATCACTTTTGTTTATGCAAAGCACAGGTTTAATACCTTTAACCACACAAAAGACCAAAAGTTTGTCAACAAGAAGGAAATCAGGCTTTGGCAAGCACGCAACAACGATAATCATGGAGTCAACATTCGCAAGTGGTGGCCTTACTAGAATATTTTTCCTTTCAAGCACTCTTTCAATCACGCCGTTTTCGCATTCCACCTTATCGCCGACAAATATCCCATCTTTCTTTAGGTTGCGTGCCGACATGACTAGAGATTGTCCGCCTATTTCAACGGTAAACTTATCGGCGTTCTTTTTGAGAATTAATCCCTTCACTTGCCACCTCCAAGTTTGTTTCGAAGTTGTCCGCACGCGCCTTCAATATCTTCGCCCATAGTTCGACGCACTGTGGCGCTGATGCCATGCTCGTTTAGAATGTTCATAAGCCGATACGCTTCCTTGCGCGGTATGCCGTTTAGGTTCTGCTCTTTAACGGAGTTGAGCGGAATTAGATTGACATGGCAACTTCGACCTTTTAAAAGTTTTGACAGTTCCAACATATCTTCCGCGCTTGAATTGACATTTTCAATAAGCGCATATTCAAACACCACACGCCTACCTGTTTTAGAAAAATAGTAGTCGCAAGCGTTTAAAATTTCACTTATCTTATAGGCATTCGCTATCGGCATAATCTTCTTTCGCGTTTCATCATTCGGCGCGTGAAGAGAGATTGTGAGTGTTATCGAAAAGCCATCATCGGCAAGTTTTTTAATCTTGTCCACAAGTCCGCAGGTCGAAAGAGAAATATTGCGCTGACTGATATTTAATCCATCCTTGGAAGAGAGAAGTTTTAAAAATTTTGTGACATTATCATAGTTATCAAGAGGTTCTCCGCATCCCATAAGCACTACATTTGTAACCCCTCGCTCTTTGACTGTCCCGCCTACAATCTTATTGAAAAGTAGAACTTGTAAAAGAATTTCGCCGGCGCTTAAATTTCTTTTAAGTCCGCCGATAGTCGATGCACAAAACTTGCACCCCATTCGACAGCCAACTTGAGTGGAGACGCACACAGTGTAGCCATATTTATACTTAAGTAGCACGCTCTCGACAATGCTTCCATCCTCAAGTTTTAGCGCCATTTTCATTGTGCCGTCAGCGCTTTCCAAAATCTTTAAAATTTCATACTTTGGATAGTAATTTGCAATTTTTTCCTTAATCTCTTTGGAAAGATTGGATATTTCCTCTAAACTTTTCGCCTTGTAGAGCGCGTCGAAAATCTGGTCAGCGCGAAAACTCGGCAGACCTAAATTTTTCACATATTCTTTAAGTTCCAAAAGCGATAAATCTAATAACACACTCTCTCCTAAAATCTATATCCGTTTAAAAAATCTTTAACATCAAGCACCTTTCCGCCCGGCGCTTGGCATTTTAAAATGGAAAAGGTATCTTTTGCGGTTTTTATTAAAAATTTCTTTTTGTTCTCAGTCACAACATCGCCGATGTTTGCATTTGGTAAATCCCCTTTTTCCACCTTCGCCTTATAGACCTTTATTCTATCTTCGCCTAAGTAAAAGTAAGCGGTTGGATTTTCGACATATGCCCTGACCTTGTTGACAAGCGCTTCGGCGGTCTCGTAAAAGTCTAAAAGCGCATCTTCCTTTTGAATAAGTTTTGTGAAAGTTACCTTGCTATCATCTTGCTTTGTAAATTTCACAGTCTTATTTTCAATTTCTTCTAAAGCATTAATAAGTAACTCCGCACCAACATCGGCAAGTTTTGGCATGAGAGAGTTATAGTCATCGTCGTCCAAAATTTCCACTTCTCTTTGCAGAATTATATCTCCGTCGTCCATACCAACATCGGTTTTCATAATTGTGACACCTGTCACTTTATCGCCATTAAGTAGTGCCGTTTGAATTGGCGTCGCTCCGCGGTATTTTGGTAACATTGATGGATGCACATTTATGCATAATTTCATGTCAAGTAGCGCCTTTGGCAAAATTTTTCCATATGAAGCCGTCACAAAGATGTCGCAGTCGATTTTTTTAAAAGTTTCCAAATTATCCTTTAATCTATCGAACTGATAAACCATAATATCCATGCTTTTGGCAAGATTTTTAATCTCTGGTGCTTTCAATTTCTTTCCGCGATTTGCTGGCTTATCAGGCTGGCAGACAACGCCGACAACCTTATGCTTTTCCACTAACTTTTTTAAAACAATTTCGGCAAAAAGTGGAGAGCCAAAAAATAGAACTTTCATTAACCCTCCTCGTGTTCAAACTTGCTTCTGTATTTTTTGCCCTCGTCGGTGTAGTCGACAAAAAGTATGCCATCTAAGTGGTCTATCTCATGGCAGACGCATCGCGCAAGGTAGTCCTTCGCGTCAAAAGTGAACGCTCTACCCTTTCGGTCGAACGCCTTAACTTGAACATATTTCGGCCTTTTAACATCGCAGTAAAAGTCAGGTATTGACAAACATCCTTCGCTGTCTTTCACTGAGCCTTTGGTCTTTAAAATTTCAGGGTTAATTAGTTCCAAATACTCGTTTTCGTCCACCTCAATGATGATTGCGCGCCTTAAAACGCCAACCTGAACCGCCGCGATGCCGACGCCCTTCTTCTCAATCATCGTCTTTTTCATATCGTCTAAAAGCGTGGATAAATCTTCGTCAAAACTTGTCACAGGCTTTGACTTTTTTCTCAACGTCGCATTTCCTATTTTAATAATGTTTCTAATTGACATCTTTTTCTCCTTAATCTATCGTAAATTTTCTAATCTCTGCGTTGTCATATTTGCCTTCGATATTGCCATAATAGTTTAAAATATCTTTTTCATCTTTCAATAAGATTTTTTCGAGTATGAACGCCACAATATCATGCGTGACCACCAAAACTTTTTTATCATGAAAGTTACTTAAAAGATATGCGCTGAAATCTCTCACTCTATCCACAACATCTTGCACGCTCTCCATTTTAAGCGCATGCGGATTTTCTTTTTTTAGACTTTTTTCTTCTTCTGTCAAAGTCGTTCGCGTTCTTCCTGCCAAAACGCCCTTATCTATCTCTAATATTCTTTCGTCGCGCAAAATTTTGGTTTTTAAAACTTTGTTCATTATATTTGCCGTCTGCATTGTGCGCATAAGTGGAGAAGAAATTATCACATCGACATCGCCTTGTTTAAACTTTTTGCTGACCTTTTCGGCTTGCTCTTTTCCAAACTCGCTTAGCCTATTTTGCCTTCGTCCTTGCGTTATATTCTTCGCGTTCCAAATGGTCTGCCCATGTCGCATAATGTAAACAAACATACTTCCTCCTTAACTTAAATTTTGTGGATTTACCTCAAAGAAGATGGATGATTTCGCCTTTTCGTCAATACACTTATATATCTCATCCTCAATCTCTTTGGCTTTTCCAAGTTTGAACCGCGTGAGAATTTGATAGCGGTATTTGGTCTTTATGCGATTAAGTGGCGATTTCATCACATCGAGATAGATAAAATCATCCTTATACTTTTCTTTCACTTCCTGCACCTTATTATAGCACACTTTTATCTCTTTTGCCACAATATTTTCATCTTCGTGCGAAAATAATATTCGAAGCACCTTTGTGTATGGCGGAAAGTTGGTTACCTTTCTTAAATTTGCTTCCTTTTTGAAGAAACCTTTGAAATCGTAGTTCTGCGCGTAGCGGTAGACATAGTGGCGTGGCGAATAGGTTTGAAGGATGACTTTACCCTGCTCCTTGCTTCTTCCTGCACGCCCGCTCACCTGCGTGATAAGTTGAAAAGTGCGCTCGATTGAGCGGTAGTCTGCTTGATATAGACTTTGGTCGGCATCGATTATCCCCACCAAGATGACATCCTCAAAATCGTGTCCTTTGGCTATCATCTGCGTGCCGACAAGAATACCCGGCTTTGCCTCACGAAATTGAGAAAGAATGCTTCTATGAGCACCTTTTGTGGAGGTGGTGTCATTGTCCATACGAAAGATTGGAACATCTGGGAAATACCTTTTTAATTCCTCCACCACTCTCTCTGTGCCAATTGCCCCTTGTTTT